>JAIFNJ010000056.1 GCA_020047835.1 Bacteroidota bacterium | reverse complement strand
AATCCCTGAAAAAGCAGTATTTCTCCAGGGATTTATCATGAAAACATCTTGATTTAGTTTGTTTCCAATATTTGAAACAATTCATCCAATTTTGGAGTGAGAATAATTTCTGTTCTTCGATTTTTTGCCCTTGCTTCCGGTGTTTTTGATCCATCAATTGGTTGGAACGGTCCACGCCCAGCAGCGGTAATGCGTCCAGGATCCATTTTTGAAGATTGCAGCAGGATTTTAACAATGGAGGTGGCGCGTTTGGTGCTTAAATCCCAGTTATCTTTAATATCACCGGTTCCTTTCATAGGCACATCGTCAGTATGGCCTTCAACCACAATGTTTATGTCCTTATTTTGTTCTAAAACTTTGGCAATTTGCTTTAAAGCGTCCTGTCCTTTAGGGTCAACATCCCATTTTCCGGATTTGAAGAGCAACTTTTCATCCATGGTTACATAAACTTTTCCATTTCGTTGCTGAATGGTTAATCCCTTGTTCTCAAAACCAAGCAATGCATTGGTAATTTTTGTTTTTAAAGCAAAAACAGCGGAATCTTTACTGTGGAGTATCTGTTCAAGTTCTAACAACCGTTTTCCTTGTTCTTCAAGTTCCTTTTGTTTCTGGTTTAAATCGGCGTCAAGGGCTAATAAAATAAGATCCCGCTCTTCAAGTTCTGTACTTTTAGCTTGTAATGATGTTTCTAATTTTCGGAGTTCATCTTCTTTCACCTGAAGGTCCGTTTTTGTAACTTGCAATTCAGCTAAAAGCTTACGGGTTTCTTCATCGCGACCTTTTTCAGTTTGGGTATTCGAATTTGATAAGTCGTCGTACATGGTTTTAAATACCTTGTATTGTTTTCGGTACAAATTGGCCGAATCCTTAATGCTGCTTTTCTCAATGGCCAACTTATCGAGCTTATTTTTAAGTTGTTCCAGCTCAGCTTCCATCTCCGTATTTTGAACGGTCAATGCTTCGTTGGTGCTTTTTAAGGAATCACGTTCACTTACAGTAGTTTGATTTTTTACTTGCAGTTCTTGAAATTGGCGGGTAGGAACGCATGAACTTATGATTCCTATTGTTAAAGCTATCAGGAAAAAGTTTTTTGTTGTTTGCATAGATTTTATATTTAGCATCCAAATATACAATTAATTCAAAAAAATAAAGATGCAGAAACTAAAATCGACGAAAATGAATTAAATCAATGAAACTTATTATTTTTATAACCTTTGAAGAAACCGAGTATCTTTGCTACTTATAATTAGGATTCAGTGGTTTTTAGGAATCCGAAAACAAAGAATAAAAAGGATGAGCAAGAACGAGAATAGAATACAAATACAGGATACCATTCCGCAACTGGAGGGGAAAATTGTCGGCAATCAAAGTTTAGACGGATCATTAAAGGTGGAAAGACAAACCATTGAATTAGGTTCCATAAGGACCTTTGATTTAGATTCCCTTAGAGTAGCAATAAAGAAAACAACACCAATTATTAAAACGGTACCAATGGTTCCGGCTAATGATACCATAGTGCATCCTGAATATAATGTTTTTAGTTGTAAGTTTGATTTTCCTCAGCAGAAGTCGTTGTTTGATAAGTTGTATTTTTCACCTTTTGAGCCGGTGGATCAAATCACCCGGAAGCCAACAGTTATTTCAGCATCAAAAACCCTTGATTCCTTGTACATAGTGAAAGAGGATCCATTGGTTCAAAAAATTGAGCGTTCAAAGCGGGAGAATTTTCAGAAAGGGTTTGGTTCATCTGATTGGATGGTTGGTGTTATTATTGTTTCTCTGATTTTATTTGGATGGTTGCGGTTTGGTTTTGGAAAGTTTGTGAATGCTGCCATACAAGCCTCCACTAGTTTTTTTGCAGCTCGTCGCATCAACGAGGAAGCCAACGTACTCCGCAACCGGGTATTCTTCTTTATAAATGTCCTGTTTTTTATCAACCTATCGCTTTTTATTGCCCAATGGATTAGTTTTAACGAGTATTCAATACCCTATTTGGAAGGAATTGGGTTATTTTTTGCAATTTTAGGAGGTGTTATGGGCATTTATTTATTAAAAAGTATGTTTTTGCAATTGCTTGACTTCTTTTTTTTAACAAAAGGCCTATTCATGTATTACAATAGTACCGTTTTTATATACAACCGTATGGTTGGCTTTTTTCTTTTACCAATTATATCCATAGTCCCGTTTATAAGCAGCCGCATTGCTTCAGGCATGTTTTTGGCTGGTTTTATTGTGGTGGGTTTGTTTTATTTATTGCGAATTTTTAGGGGATTGCAAATAGGATTTAAAAATAGGCTTTCAATATTCTATTTGATTTTATACCTTTGTGCACTTGAAATTTTACCTATTTTGGTTGTCTATAAACTGGTTGTATCCCAGCAATAAAGGACATCAAGCAGGTATGGTGTATAACGAAAAAGTATAAAAAATTGAAAATTAAGAGGATTCTAGTATCGCAACCAGAGCCAGAAACAGAGAAATCACCGTATTTCGATTTAGCTGAAAAGCATAATTTGAAAATAGATTTCAGACCGTTTATTCAGGTTGTACCGGTGGAAGCGAAAGTTTTCAGAAAAGATAGAATAAATATACTGGATCACACAGCGGTTGTTTTTACTGCCCGAACGGCTGTTGATCATTTCTTTAGAGTATGCGAAGAAATGCGTATAACTGTTCCTGACACCATGAAATATTTTTGTATTTCAGAAGCTACGGCATTTTATCTTCAAAAATATATTGTTTACCGTAAGCGTAAAATATTTTTTGGCAAAAACACTTTTGATGAATTACTTGAAATCTTAGATAAGCATAAGGAAGAGAATTTTCTGCTTCCCTTATCGGATAGACATAAGACAGAGATTCCGATGGGAATGGATAAAATTAATTTAAAATATTCCATCGCGATATTATATCAAACGGTTGCCAGCGACATGTCGGATTTAATTGATGTAAATTACGATATCCTTGTGTTTTTTAGTCCTTCCGGTATCAAATCGCTTTTTGAGAATTTTCCAACTTTTATTCAGGGGGAAATAAAAATTGCTGCTTTTGGACCTACTACCGCCCAAGCTGTAAAAGAGGCTAATTTGCGATTAGATATTCAAGCACCGTTACCTGAAGCTCCATCCATGACAATGGCATTGGATCAGTTCATTAAAAACGCAAATAAGAATTGTAAAAAATAAAAAACCGGCACCTTAAACGTGCCGGTTTTATTCCCATGGTAACTATTGAGCCAAATAAACCGAAACGTTTTACTTTTCGTAAACACGAAAGGCTCAAAAGTAATTTAACCATTGAATCACTTTTTTTACAGAACAGGGCTTTTCGAATTTATCCGTTTAAACTTGTTTGGTTGGCTACTGAACAGGATAAGTCATTTACTATAAAGGCGGGTTTCTCCGTATCAAAAAGAAATTTTCGCTCTGCAGTGGATCGTAACTTTATTAAGCGACGGATGCGGGAATGTATTCGGTTGAATAAAAATGAGATTTACGAAAAACTCGCTTCAAAAAACATCGAACTTTCCTTTATGCTTATTTATGTGGGAAATGAAGTGCTCAATTTTAAAGAGTTTGAGCTTAAAATAAAACAACTTTTAATTCGTTTAACGGAAAAAGTTAATGAATTTTAATCTTTTATTCCAACTAGTGTAACTTTTTACCCAAAATGTACAACCAATAATACAGATTCATCTATCATAAAACAATTCCAAGTATGAGAAGATTAAGTAAGAAAGTAAAAGTGCTGATAATAGCTGCAGTGACAGTTATAGCCGTAGGTTTTGTGACTTTTGATGAAGAAAACTTTCAGATTGCAAAGAACCTTGATATTTATTACACCTTGTTCCGGGAACTGAATTTGTATTATGTAGATGAGACAGATCCCGCTGAATTAGTAAAGAACAGTATTGATAAGATGTTAAATGATTTAGATCCCTACACGGTTTATATACCGGAATCGCAAATGGAGGATTATAAATTTATGACTACCGGACAATATGGAGGAATTGGTGCGTTGATAAGGCGAAGTGGTGATTTTGTTATTATTACTGAACCATATGAAGGATTTCCAGCTTTTAAAGCAGGTTTAAAAGCGGGAGATAAAATTGTAGAAATTGATGGAAAAACAGTTAAAGGAAGAGGCTCGGAAGATATTAGCGAATTATTAAAAGGAGAACCCAATACCGAAATAAAACTTGGTGTTGAAAGACCTGGAAGCACAAAAATAATTGAAAAGATAGTAATCAGGGAAAAAATCAAAATTAATAGCATTGCCTATTCAGGAATGTTGAACGACTCTATTGGTTACATCCGCCTTTCAAGTTTTACTGAGAATTGCAGCAAAGAGGTAAAAACAGCTTTTCAGGGATTACAAAAAAAGAACCAATTAAAATACTTAATCTTTGATTTAAGAAATAACCCCGGCGGATTGCTGATGGAAGCCGTTGCGGTTTCGAATCTTTTTATTCCAAAAGGACAAGAAATAGTTAGTACTAAAGGAAAGGTAAAACAGTGGAATAGAGCTTACAATGCAATGGATGATGCATTGGATTTGAAAATTCCAATTGCTGTTTTGGTGAACAGTGGTTCAGCCTCTGCCTCTGAGATTGTTTCCGGAGTAATTCAAGATCTGGATAGGGGAGTAATAATTGGCACTCGTACCTTTGGAAAAGGGTTGGTGCAAACTACCCGCGATTTGAGTTATAATTCTAAACTGAAACTTACTACAGCCAAATATTATATCCCGAGTGGACGCTGCATTCAGGCATTGGATTATAGTCATCGAAACGAGGATGGCAGCGTAGGCCATATTCCCGATTCATTAATTACGGAATTTAAAACCAAGGGAGGTCGTTCTGTATATGATGGCGGGGGTGTTATGCCCGATATTAAAGTGGAACCTCAAATTTTAAGTAAAATTTCAATCAGCCTCTATACAAAAAACCTGATTTTTGATTTTGCTACAGAGTATCAGCAAAAACATGATACCATACCTTCGGTTGAAAACTTTAATCTGGATGATGCTATTTATGAGGATTTTGTGAAATTTTTAGCAAATAAAGAATTCGATTATACCTTGGAAAGTGAGCAGGCAATTACAGACTTGGAAGAAATAATTAAAAAAGAAAAATATGAGTCGGAAGTAGCTACTGAATTAGCTCAGTTACGGAGTAAATTAGCCCATGACAAAAACAAAGATTTGAAACTTTTTAAACAAGAAATCATTGATTTATTGCGTGAAGAAATTGTTAGCCGTTACTATTATCAAACAGGTAGGGCAAAAGCAAATTTAATTCATGACCCGGTATTAGCAAAAGCTATTGAAGTAGTTGCAAATAAAGAAATTTACGATAGCATTTTAAAGCCTGCAACCAAACAGTAAAACAGAAATAATACTTAAAAAAAGCCAGAATTTCAGTATATTTGATTTTCTGGCTTTTTTAATAGAAGTAACGCGGCAGTAAATTCAAACTGGAAATTAAATGATCAAAAAACAAAAACCGATTCTTTCCATTGTTCCTGCACCATTAATACCTCCCGTATCAGGTGGTCAAAAGCACACGTATGGCATGCTTGATGCCCTTGGTAAAGAAATTGACGTAATTAGCATTACAGATACCCATTCCTCCACTATGGGTCACTCTTTTCAACTGTTGCCACTGATTGAACACAAAGTGAAAAAATACCTTTCGTTTGCGAATTATAAGCTAATTCTTAAAATGACAAAACAGCTAGCACCTTCGGCTATTTTGTTGGAGCAGCCTTATATGGGATGGATGATTTATATTATTTCAAAAAAAACAAAAATACCGTACTTTATACATGCTCATAACATTGAGTTTTTGCGATTTAAAAGCTTGGGTAACTGGTGGTGGCCTCTGCTATTTTTATGGGAAAAGTTTGCTTTGACCCATGCAAAAGGGGTTTTTTTTATTTCCGAAGAAGATCATCGGTTAGCCTTACATCATTTTAAACTGACGCCCGAAAAGTGCCACGTTTCCCCATATGGAGTTCCACAAAAAAGTCCAATGCCAACCTCTTCTCAATTGGTGGCTGAAGTCAGGGCTCGGCATAATATATCAAAAGAAGATAAGGTTTTTATGTTTTTCGGAGTTTTAAAGTATCTGCCAAATATTGCAGCTCTTGAAATTATTATTAGTGAAATTAGGCCCCGGTTGAAGGAAAAATTAAAAAAGGGATATAAAATACTCATTTGTGGGGGAGGTCTTTCTGATGAATATATTAGCGAACTTAAAAAATTGGAAGACGACCAGATTGTATATGCCGGTTTTGTTCATGAAATTGATGAATACACTCAAAGTGCCGATGTAATTATAAATCCCATTTTAAGTGGAGGGGGTGTAAAAACTAAAGTGATTGAAGCATTAAGTTATAATAAGCCCGTGGTTTCTACTGCCACTGGAGCTTTGGGCATTGATATATCTGTTTGTGGCAACTTGTTACAAGTTGTTCCCGACAACGATTGGGATTTATTTGTGGACAAAATGATAACCCTTTTGGATGAAAAAGAACCAATTTCACCCTCTTTTTTTAATAAATACAGTTGGGAAGCTATTGCCAAAGACATTAAAAGGATTATGCAGGGATAACTAATTCAAAAAGGTAAGTCTTGGAATAATTGCAATACAAAGTACTGTTTATCTATTTGCCAATTTGAGAAATTGATAATTTGCCCGATGCCTTGTTCATTATATTTCACGAACCATAAAAACATTCAATAAATTAAAATATTTTTGCTGAATTGAAGTTTAATACATATAAAAAGTAAGTATTGCAACCAGTTAATATAAAATCATACCGGGCTATTTTCCTTATAGCGTTAATTTTGTTCACAGGTTCTTGTTCTACCAAGAAGAATACTGGGGTTACCCGAACGTATCATAATGTAACATCCTATTATAATGTTTACTATAATGGAAAGGAAGCATTTAAGGATGGCGTTAAGAAGATAAATACTAACTATAAGGATAACTATTCACTGATTTTACCCGTTTTCACATTTAGTAGTAATGATGCAGTTCGCGAGGCCTTTGGCGATATGAACCGAACTATTGAAAAGTGCTCAAAATGTGTAAGGAAACATTCCATAACGGTAAAGCCCAAACGCAAAGAGGGGAAGAAGCAAGACAAAACTTCAAAGGAGTTTTATGAACAAACGGAATTTGTAAATTGGATTGATGATGCCTATTTATTGATTGGCAAAGCACAATTTTATAAGCATGATTTTTATGCAGGAATAGAAACGTTTAGTTTTATTGTTCGGGAATACTCTGACCCTGAAATTAAATTTGAAGCCTATCTATGGCTGGGTCGGACCTATGTTGAAATGGGGAAATTCGATAAAGCCTTAGAATTTTTAACCAAATTAGAAACTGAAAAGAATGCTTTGCCGGAGTCGTTGGTAGGTCCTCTGGCGATTACTCAAGCTGATATTCAAATTCGTCAGAAACAATATGAATCAGCAATTCCTTTTATGATAACTGGAGTGGCAAACACAAAGAATAAAAAGGAAAGGATACGATATTTATATATACTGGCTCAGCTATATCAAAAAATAGAGGAAAGGGGCAAAGCTTTTGACGCGTATGGAAAAGTAATCGATTTAAATCCGAATTACGAAATGACCTTCAATGCCCGAATAAACAGAGCAAGTATTTTTAATGCCGCATCGGAAGATAGCAAGCCATTGCAAAAGGAACTTATTAAAATGCTGAAAGACGATAAAAACATCGATTTTCGGGATCAGATATATTATGCATTGGGCAATATTGCATTAAATGAATCGGATGAGGAAATTGCCATTAAATACTTTTTGCTATCTGCACATTTAAGTACGTTGAATCCCAATCAAAAAGCTCTTTCGTATTTATCAGCAGCCGATATATTTTTTGATAGGCCTGATTATAGAAATTCCCAAGCATTTTATGATAGCGCTGTTTCTATTTTAACTCCTGAATATCCTGATTATGTTTCATTGAAAAATAAGAGCCAGAACTTAAATGAATTGGTTAAAAACTTAGTAATAATTGAGCGGGAAGACAGTTTGCAGCGAATTGCCGGTTTATCGGATAATGAGAGGAATGCGGTTATTGATAAAATTATTGCTCAGCTATTGGAAGATGAAAAAAAGGAAAAAGAACTAGCAGCACTGCAACAGCAGGATATGGTTTACCTTCAGCAGCAAGGAAACGAAAATGCCAATCAAGAAGGGAATTGGTATTTTTATAATCCTGGCATGTTGGGCATGGGAATGCAAGAATTTAAGAAAAAATGGGGTGATCGCAAACTGGAAGATAATTGGCGCAGAAAAAATAAAAGTGTAGTTAGTTTTGAAGATATTAGTTCGGAAGGTGAAAAAAGTGCCGATACCACAAAGAATATTTTTAGTACTAAAAGCCGGGATTATTATTTGGTTGATTTACCACTGAATGACTCCTTGCTTCTTGAATCAAAGCATAAAATTGAGAAGGCTTATTTTGATATGGCTTCAATTTATAAAGATCGATTTAACGATTTGCAGTTAAGTATCGAAGGGTTTCAAAAACTATTGACCCGTTTTCCGGAGACTGAGTATCGTTTATCGACCTATTATAATTTGTACAAGCTGTATGCCCTTACTAAAAACTTTACCTTAGCTGAGGAATACAAAGCCAAAATAATGAATGAATATCCGCAAAGTGAATATGCCAAAGTATTGGGTAATCCTGATTATTTCAAAGAACTGGAAAAAATCGACAATCAGGTTAAATTTATGTATCAGGCAACTTACAAATATTTTATAGCAAACAACTGCGATGAAGTGAACCGTACCTATCAATTTGTTGATTCCGCTTATAACCAGAGCACGTTGTTACCTAAATTTGCCATTCTTAGTGCTTTATGTAAAGGTCACAATGGAGATACTTTGGCGTTGAAGGAAAGTTTAGGAAAGTTCAAAGAGCGGTTTCCTGATAGCGAAGAGGTAAATTACGCCAATGAAGTGTTAGCTGCCCTTGAAAGAAAACCTCGTGAATTGGAGCTGGCGGACATTAAAAAAGATGAATTTGGTGGAGAGTTATCAAAAGAAATTATTGACTCTATTGATTTGGCCATTTTTACATTGAACCCACAACAGGTGCACTACTATTTGTTAGTTGTTGCCAATCAAAAAACCGATGCAAAAAGAGTTCAATTCAACCTTACCAATTTTAATCTCGATTATTATAGTTTTCTGGAATTTGAAGTGGCCAGTGAGTTGCTTTCGGCAGATTATACTTGTATTGTAGTTAAAAAATTTAAAAACCAAAGCATGGCTAAAAATTACTTTGAAGGAGTAATAATTGCCGGTGAAGTGCTGCAAGAACTTACTGAAGATAGCTACCGTGATTTTATTATTTCAGCCGAAAATTATGCCACCTTTCTTAAAGATAAGAACCTGCTTACCTATCAGAAATTCTTTAATCAAAATTATATAAATCAGTAATTATTGAATACATCGCTACTCATTTTTGTAATTTAGCGTTAAGCAAAGCAATAAACAATTTTTATTAGCCTGAGCGCAATATTGCATTCATCAAACAGGTTTATTTTAAAATACTAATGGTATGAAAGACGTAACTATTCTATGGGTTGACGACGAGATTGATTTGTTAAAGCCGCACATAATATTTCTGGAATCGAAGGAATATCAAGTAGAAACTGCCAACAATGGGACTGATGCGATTGAAATGGTAAAGGAAAAACCCTACGACTTAATTTTTTTGGATGAGAACATGCCTGGATTAAGTGGATTAGAAACTTTATCGAAAATTAAGGACATAAGACCTTCTATACCGGTTATAATGATAACCAAAAGTGAAGAGGAATTCATTATGGATGAGGCTATTGGTTCTAAAATTGCCGATTACTTGATAAAACCGGTAAATCCAAAGCAGATTTTAATGGCCATTAAAAAGGTTATTGAACAAAAACGTTTGGTGAGCCAAAAAACCACGTCTACTTATCAGGCGCAATTTGGCCAATTGGGTATGCAGATTAATGATTCAATGACCACGGAAGAATGGAAAAGCGTTTACCGGAAATTGGTTTACTGGGAGCTTGAATTATTGAAAAGCGAAGGGGCTCAGATGGACCAAGTGCTGCAAATGCAAAAAGAGGACGCCAATAAAGGATTTTCGAAGTTTATTAAGAAAAACTATTTGGCATGGTTTCAGGGTAATTCAGAAAAAAAACCATTGATGTCGCCCAATGTATTTCGCGAAAAAATATTTCCGGTTTTAAAGAACGAAAAAAAAGCTGTGGTTTTTCTTATCGATAACCTCCGCTTTGACCAATGGAAAATTATAGAACCATTAATTGCTGAATTTTATACTGTAAAGGAGGAGGAACTTTTTTACAGCATCCTTCCAACAGCAACCCAGTTTGCGCGAAATGCTATGTTTGCAGGGTTAATGCCTTCTGAAATTGAAAAGTTGTATCCCGAATTGTGGTTAAACGAGGACGATGAAGGAAGCAAAAATCCGTTTGAAGAGCAATTGTTGCAAAAACAGATGGCTCGTTTGGGAATTAAATCAAGCTGTTTTTACGAGAAAGTACACAACCTCGAGAAAGGAAGAAAGTTACTGGGTAATATATCCCAAATTATGGATCACCAGTTATCAGTTATTGTAGTAAACTTTGTTGACATGCTTTCACATGCTCGCACCGAAATGGACATGATAAAAGAATTGGCCAATGATGAAGCCGCTTATCGAAGTATAACCCTGTCGTGGTTTGAACACAGTACTTTGTTTGATTTGATGAAATCACTTTCGAAGAAAGATGTGGAGGTATTTATTACAACCGATCATGGAACTATTAGGGTGAATAATCCAATAAAGGTAACCGGCGACCGCAATACCAGTACCAACCTGCGTTATAAACAAGGCAAATCGTTGAATTATAAT
This sequence comes from Bacteroidota bacterium, assembly GCA_020047835.1. Lineage (GTDB taxonomy): Bacteria > Bacteroidota > Bacteroidia > Bacteroidales > SZUA-534 > GWE2-40-63. The sequence continues at coordinate 344 of JAIFNJ010000056.1, read as the reverse complement.
CCAAAAGAGGTTTTTGAAGTTACCGTTCCCCAATCAATTTATTTACCAAAACTGAATGTGAGTAGCAGCTATATTTTTGCCATGGAGAGTGATTTTTTTGCTTACCCTAACAATTACAACCATTACGTCAGTTATTATAAAAACACCTTTCAGCATGGTGGAATATCCATGGAAGAGATGATGATTCCTCTTGTCCGGTTAGAACCAAAGAAGCAGTGAAAGGACCAAAGAAGTGCTTCCATATTTCAAGTTCCGCTAACCCCGAAACAGCCAAAGAATGGATCGCCGACATGCCAATTAGGCTGTCGGTGTTGATTTAGTATTACCAATACCGGGCTGGAGCC
>JAIFNJ010000223.1 GCA_020047835.1 Bacteroidota bacterium | reverse complement strand
CCAGCTGTTGCCGTAAATGACGCAACATGGTTGGTTGGCTCGGGTTTTACAAAAAGCACCGTTGCATTTGGCACCATTGCAGTACTGTTATAATTAATAGATACACCTGAATTTGTATATGGGTAGAGCTTAAAATAATAGGTATTCCCGATTTGTAAGTTGGTAAAAGCGGAGAATGTATGCACCCCTTGTGCAACTTTAACTGTTCCTATTCCATCGGTTAGGTCGGCATCATTTGTAATATCTGTTAAATCAACGGGATCGGTAAAATTGTTGATTGTTGAAGCCATTAGCAGATATCCATCAGGTAAGGTTGTTCCTGTGGTGGCATCTGTCCAGTTTAATGTTATGGCATTTGAACCTGCTGTTGCTGTAAACGATGAAGCATGGTTGGTTGGCTCGGGTTTTACAAAAAGGACCGTTGCATTCGGCACCGTAACCGTAGTTTTAAAATTTATATATGCTCCGGAATTTGTGTACGGATAAGTTCTGAAGTAATAGGTGGCCCCACCTTGCATATTGGTAAAGCCGGAATAGGTTTGTGCTCCTTGTGCCACTTTAATTTTCCCGGTGCCATCGCTAAGATCGGCATTACTTGTAATATCAGTTAAATCGACGGGATCGGTAAAACTATCGGTTGTTGAGGCCAATAATAAATAGCCATCAGGTAGGGTGGTTCCCGTTGTGGCGTCTATCCAATTCAAGGTTATGGAACTCGAACCTGCTGATGCTGCAAACGATGTAACATGATTGGTTGGTTCGGGTTTTGCAAAATAAACCGATGTAGCAGGAACCGTAACGGCAGTTTTATAGTTTATTAGTACCCCTGAATTTGAATATGGGTAGAGCCTAAAATAATAGGTGCTTCCGAATTGTAAGTTGGTAAAGGCTGAAAATGCCTGAATCCCTTGTGCCACTCTAAATTTACCCAAACCATCGCTTAGGTTGGCATCGTTAACCATATCAGTTAAATCAACAGGGTCAGTAAAACTGTCTGTTGTTGAGGCAAGAATTAAATAGCCGTCCGGAAGCACTGCACCTATAGCATCGGTCCATACCAGTACAACATTTGTACCCATATTCAAAGCGGTGAAAGCCGTTGCATGGTTGGTTGGCTCGGCTTTGGGCAGGCAGGTTACTAAAGTTTGAGGGATGGTTGCTGTGGTTTTATAATCAATAAAAAGCCCCGAATTGGTGTATGGATAAATCCGTGTATTATAGACGATGTTGTATTGTAAATTGCTAAACCCTGAAAATGTTTGTACTCCTTGTGCAACTTTCATTTTCCCTGAACCATCGCTTAGGTCGGTATCATTTGCAACATCAGTTAAATCAACCGGATCAACAAAAATGTTGGTTGTTGAAATAAATATTAAATAGCCATCAGGAATAATTGCACCACTCGCATCAGTCCATCCCAATGTAATATTTGTACCCACGCTTGAAGCAGTATATGCTGTTACATGGCTAGTAGGTTCTGCTTTAGCGTTATAACTAATTGAAGTTTCAGGGACCGATGCTATTTTGTAATTAATGGAAGCTCCGGAACTGGTATAGGAATAAATTCTGAAATAATAAGTGTTATTGAGTTCCAAATTGATAAAACCGGAATAAGTCTGGATCCCTTGTGCAATTTTTACTTTACCAGAGCCATCGCCCAAATCAATATCGTTAGTTACATCAGTAAAATCAATAGGGTCAACAAAACTATTGGTTTTTGATGCTAAAATTAAATATCCATCAGGAAGGATTGCTCCAGTTGCATCCACCCAACTTAATGTAATACTATTGCTAGTTCTATTTGATGCAAAGCTGATGGCATGATTAGTCGGTTCGGAAATAATGTTAAACCGATATATTTGGCCATTTGCCGGTTTAGTTGCAATATTAGTAGTTTCTATTGTGGAGCTTAACGTTGGATTAGTTCCGGCATCACTCAATGAATAAAACCCAGATGATGGTAAGGATAGTCCAATGGAGGCAGCACTCACAGGATATATTGGAGTAGCATCTTGTCTATAAATCAACTCTATTACATTTGTTGTTTCATACAATTTCACTTGAAAGGAAATAACTGCTGCCCCAGCACTATAATTCCATTTCCAATTCAGCCATTCAAAAGTAAAAACCCGGTTGGGAGCTATTCCTGAAGTTTGGTATGTTGCCGCGCCTCCATCACCACTTAAATCATCCCAAAGTGGGGCAATAAGTGGCCGTTGCGCCGTTGATGTGAGGTTATTAGTTAAATCATCGGTTGCTCCAGTGTTGAATGAAATAAACCCATTCGAAGAAGCTTTTATTTGAGTATAAAGTGTCCCACCAAAATTGAAGCTAAAGCCTATATTAATGAGTTCACTTATGTTATCATCACTGTTTATTGAAGATGTGGGTGCTGTTCCCCCAATTAAAGGAGTAAAAACTCCGCTAACAGATGATAGTTGATATGTTTGCGGGAAAACACAAATCTGCAAACCTAATACCAATACAAAAATTAACCCAACCCGAATGGTATAAGAATAGAAATTTTTCATAATCTTATGATGAAGTTACCTAATAATGATCAAAGGTTCAAAGATACTTGGATACCTAAAGAATAATTTATCAATTCGTACAAATAAGCGTACCTATTGACAAAAATTAAATAAAACAAAAGTGGTTTGAAACTAACAAGCTTCTTGTTTTTGCCTCCATAAAGTCGGGGCATAGCCAGTCATTTGTTTGAATTGCCGGCTAAAGTTAGCCTGTTCGGAATATCCAACTTTCTCTGATATGGATCAAGTATTGAAATTCATTCCTTCGTCGCGGTTAATGAAGGTGGAAAGCGTTGTGCGTCCAATATTGAGCCTTCGAGCCATTTCTTCAATATTGATTCCTGCTTCTAAATAATAGTTGCTACTTATGATTTGCTTTTTTAAAGTGGCCCAATTAGACCTTGCCCTGGTTTTTAATATTGCTGGGGCTGTTTCTGCATTATCGGCTTCTATTTCAGGCTCTAATAACTTAAATATTTTGTTGTATTTTATGTATTCCAAGGCAAACCCAAAATAGAAAATGGAGTAGAATAAGGTAAAAATCCAATCGTGTTTTTGAGGGAAGAAATAAGATATCATTGCGGTAACACCTATTACTAGGGCTGACAGAAATGCCCAACGAACCCAAGTCAGCTTCAACCAAACGTCATCCGAAAAGAAATCATCAACCCGGGCCCGGTATTTTCGTTCTTGATTAAAATATAAACCGGTATAAAACACCAACTGCACCCCGTATAATCCAAAGAAAATCAATCGTAACCAAAGTGTTGGATTGTTGAGGTACATTCTCAATTCATTGAACCGGGTAACTACCGGATTACCATATATATTGTAAAAAAATATAAATAAAGAAAGCAAAATTATAAATGGAACAAATTGGATTAATAAATACCTTATCGTTACAAACTTCGGATTCAGTAAGGTTATCAGCGCATTGGTAAATAAAAAAGCCTGAAATGCAGAAATACTAATGCTAGTAAAGGTGAAAAGTTCACGGGCATTGTCGGGTAACCTGAAATATAGTACTACAAAAGTGAGTAATGCCAACAAAAAATAGGAACTTGCCAATACTTTCAATGATATCTGATAATTCTTTATACCTTTTTTTTGGGGAGTTGGTAGCACTATAAAAATAGTTCCCATTGCAAAACAAACAATGAGTAAAATAACATTGGTTAAAAAATGCAAACTCAAATCCATGGCAACTTCACTTTGTTTTTTAGTTGTAGAAAAAACACCTTGCTAAAATAATTAAAGTTAATTAAGATACTCTCCTCACTAAAAAATAAATATTCCTACCGATTTTCAAATTGAATAATGTTCAATATTCTATGAATCAATTAGTTGATTTTTTCAAACTAAAACAATTGATTTTGAAAGTATCTATTTCAATACTCCTTTATTCAATTAATGGCTGTTTTTTTTATCAATCTGCTTGCTTATTCGTACGATCTGATAAATGATGTTCAAAAAAATAGCGCTTATTTAGCATCTCAAAAGCCAATATGTAATGGCATCCAAACATTCAATTTTTCAACGCTTTTTATATGAAAATAACTATTGTATCAACATCTGTTTTACTTCTGTGTTTTGCATTAAATTACTCAATTCAGGCACAGAAAATGGTAATTGTCGAAGATTATAAAGCCTTTGCATCCGAAAACAAAACACCGTTGTTCATTGAAGACTTTACTGACAACAAAAACAATTGGTATCTAGGTATCAAGGAAAATGTATGGTTCGAAAATCTTCAGGATAGTACCCTCTTTTTTCAATCGTTTGAAGAAGTTCCTAAAGAGGACTTTAAAGAGGTAATAATTGACCAAACCAAAGATTTTGATATTGAGCTGAAAATACGCCTCGAGAAAGGCATCCAGAATAAGTTTTTCGGTTTGCAGTGGGGAAAATCAATCACCGAAGCCAAACAATTCGATTTCTTCTTTAACGGGCAAGGGCAGTATACCATTGATAAATATGCCGGTGCTTTTATTGATTTTGTTTCGGTTACCCCATCCAAATTAATAAACAACTATACCTACAATACGCTTACGGTGCGCAAAGTTGCTGATACGTATTATTTTTTTATTAACCAACAACTGGTTCATAAAATGCCTTTTGAGCCATTTTTTGGCAACGGAATCGGATTTCAGGTAGCTGCTAAATCATCGGTGCAAATTGATTACCTGCATGTTTGGCAACTATCCGATGGTACAACCGGTCAATTGCCTACCTTGGCGCTTACCAACGAGGTTTTTGCCACCCAATCGGGCGTTATTGCACCCGGTGAAACGGTTTCTATGAAATTTACCCTTACAAATAATTCCAAGGCCGAAGCCAACAATGTAAAACTACGTTATACCTTGCCCACTTCGGTGATGTTACTGGAAAGCAAGTCGGATATTCAGCTTGGCGCGGGAGCCCAAAAAGAGGTGGAATTGGTATTTTATGTAAATAAAAACATGGAAGCTACCCACATACCTATTCAGGTGAAAGTGGAAGCTGCCCAGATGGATAAAGGTGATACCCGAGATTTTACTCTTGCCGTTAACCAAGCCGTTCAGAACTCATCGCCTCAGCAATCCGAGCAGTTGGCCTTATACCGAAGCAGCAATGACCCTTTGAAAGGGTTGGGCGCATCGAAAGCCATTCAGGAAGTTTCTGTAGGCCGCTATTTTGCCCTAATTATTGGTATTGATGCTTACACCGGCGAATGGAAACCCTTGAAAAA
>JAIFNJ010000043.1 GCA_020047835.1 Bacteroidota bacterium | reverse complement strand
GTAAAAAAAGCAAATCAAAAGCTTCTGATTTGGTTAGTTCCGTTTCGGCTCCAATGAGTCCTTTTGATATGGCGTTATTCTTTATTTTTTCCGGATCAATTCCTCTTCCGTCATCTGAAATTTGAATCACAACATTGGCTCCTGAATAGAAAGCTTTTAGCAGGATGACTGATTTTTTTGGTTTCCCCAAACTCTTCCTTTCTTCGGCACTTTCAATTCCATGATCCAAACTGTTGCGGATAATGTGCATCAATGGATCAGCTAACATTTCAATAATGTTTTTGTCGAGTTCTGTTTCCGTGCCTTCGGTTTTAAACACCACTTCTTTATCAAGCTCTTGTGAAAGCTCACGTACCAATCGCTGAAACCTTGTTAACATGGTTTCAATTGGAATAAGGCGAATGCCAAATACGTCATCGCGAAGCCGGCGGGATATTTTTTCAACTTCTTCAGAAATAGCGCTTAGCTCAGCTGAATCATTTTCCTGAGCAAAAAGACTGAGGCGGGCTTGAATGGTTACCAGTTCGCTTACCCAGTTAATCAAATCGTCGAGTTTTTGGGATGATACCCTAATGCTGCTTATACTTGATTCAGTGCTTGCACCTCCAAATTTGGTTTGAGCTTGTGGCTCTTTTTCCTTTTCATATATTTTCTCTAAATCATGAGTGAGAAGCATCATTTGATCCAAGTCAATTGCTTTATGGCTGCGCACTGATTCCTCAATGATACCAATGAATGAATTTTCATCCAGTAGATTTAGCTCGGAAATTTTTTGAACCTTGAGGTCGCATTGGTCATCGGCAAAAATAAATACTTCACTTATGGCATTTATTCCCTGATTGGTTGCTAAAAATATATCCCAATAAATAAAGCATTTTGTGGCATCCAGCTCATCAATGCCGGGCAAAAGGTCGAATCTCGGGAACACTTTGTATTGCCCTAAATCGCAAAGCTCATCAATTAAATATAGCGGGTTGGTTCCAAAATTGAAAATATTGGGATGGGGTTTAAAATTCAAATAATATGTTGCATGTTCTTTATTTTGACGTTGCTCCATGGGCTGTATTGTTTTCCCATTGGATTCTGCCATCACATTTTCGTTGATTATTTCCTGAATTTTTGCCACAAGCAAATCATTCTGGACTTTGTTTTTAGTATCCCCATCGTCTTTTTCCTGCACTAAGCTTCGTAAATGGTCAACAGAAGCAAGGGTGATGTTTAATATTTCGTTGTTAATTTCCAGCTTGTTATTCCTAATTAGGTCATAAATGTTTTCCAAGTGGTGGGTGAATTTGTCCATCTTTGTAAACCCAAACATGGCGCTACCGCCTTTCAGGGAGTGCATAACCCTGAAAATTTGCTGAATCAAATCGGGATTTTGAGGCTGGCTTTCCAGCGCTAATAATACCTTTTCAAGTTCATTGATTAGATCATTTGCCTCTTCAATGAATTTATCTCTAAATTTTTCCATTATCGTACTACTTTTTCTATGGCGGCTAAAAGTTTCTCAGGAACAAAAGGTTTAATTATCCAACCCGTAGCACCCGCATCTTTTGCTTCCATCTTTTTTTGGGTTTGCGACTCGGTGGTTAAAAATAGAATTGGAATAAATTGATAATCAGCTTTCGCTCTCACGTTTTTTATAAACTCTATTCCATCCATTACAGGCATGTGCAAATCGGTTATTATTAAATCGAATTTACTGCCGTCAAGGAATTTTAGGGCATCCTGTCCATCAACACCTTTAAGAACTTCATGCCCAGCATTTTCAAGGGTAAAACTTACCACTTCGCGTATGCTTTCTGAATCGTCAACGATAAGAATTCTTTTTCCCATTTTAGAATGGCTTTTAAATTATTTATTAAAAATGTTATACAGTCCTGATTTAGCAAATAGGTTTGTGCTATCCTCATTTAAATTCATACTGATAGCCAACTCAATTTTGTTTTTCTGGCAAGTAATTTCGTATGCTTTAAGCAGTTGAATAATTGAAAGGTCAGCTTCTTCAACGTTTGAAAGAACAATGCTGCACTTTTTATATCCCTTAATTGCTTTTTTAAATTCCTGCTCAATTTGTTTCATGTTCGAAACGTTCAGCTTGCCTTGCATGGTCAAATTCAAGGCATTGTTTTTTTTATCATTGGTAGCAGTAACCTGAAACTCTTTCATATAGTAACGGTTTAATTATTAGTTTGGCAAAATTCAATGTTATAAATTTATCTAAAATAATTCAATATCATCCTCAAAAGATGTATTGTTTTGTTCTTCATGGTTCTCTGTAAACGAAGAATCATGCTCAACTGTCTGTGCATGGATATCCCGTTCGCTTTTCATAGTATATAATCGTTCTAGTTTCTTCAAAACTTCACTGTTTTTTCCTACCAGATTTTTTAACTGGTCGTAATTTACCTTTTTATTCACATCGTTTAAAAGAGCAACAATTTCCTCAACCGTATTTTTGAAAAAAGTATAATATTCAATATTTTTAAGGGAAGCCGTTATTTCATTTGAAATTTGAATGCTGATGGTTCCATAGTTTTGCGATGAATGGGTAATTTTTAATAGGGCCCCATTCAATTCTTCTAGTGTAGTATCTCCCTTTAAATCATTTGTTACCTTTGGTTTAAATGTAACTACCAATTTGTTAAGTGAAGTAAAATTTTGGGTAATGTTGTTTAAATTGGTTTTTAATGAATTGGAATTAAGTTGTAATTCGCTTAAAAGGATTATTAATCGGCTCATTAATTCAATTCCAAAATATTTACCATTTGCTTTTAGTAGTTTTTCAAAATTCTTGATTTCAACCCGCAATGCTTTTTCATTTTCAAAAATGTCGCTGAATTTATCCTTAAGTGATTGATAACGGATGGTTAAATTTTCAAATTGGAGGGATGATTTTTCCCAATCGGAAGTAAAGCTTAATTGGTAAGCATCAAATATTTTCTGGCTGTTTGTTGCTTGATTTAGAAAGGAATCCTCAAACTGTTTATTGCTATCAATGAGTTTGTTATATATGGAATACAATTCTTTCATTTCGCGGCCAACTTCAATTAGTTTAACGGTTATTTTTTCAATTGAAGTTTGATAATCTTTGTTGGTATATAAAAGCTGGGCTACCTGAATATCAGTAATTTCAGGAATTTTAGCTACGAAATTCAGTTGGTCATCAATGTATTCATCTGAAAATTTAATGGTTTCTAAATCAGTTAGCCCTTTTATCAATTCTTTTTGCGAAAGTTGGATGTGCTCCATCTTTTGACGAATAATGTCGTGAAATTGAATATTCGTAATTATTTCGCCCATATTGGCAAAGCAGTTTTGTGTCTTGCGGCTCAGATTTACAACAAAATTTTCAGGCCAAAACTCTTCATAAGATAATTTTCTTATTTCATTCGAAATCATTTTTAACTGCTCATTAGCTTCAATGGATCCCAAGCTTTTTCCTATAAATTCATTATTTTTAATAGCAAGTATATTCTTATTCAAATTATCGGATTCAATTTCTAAGGATTCAAATTTTCCCTGAATTTTATCAATTATGTTATCTAATAAGTTCACGCTTTGTTGCAACTCAGTTTTATTTGAAACGTCGATATACGTAAGGTGAAGCTTAATATTTGCAAGCAAATATTTAATAGTTATATGGTTTTGTTTGTAATTATGAAAAGGAACTATGAGCAAATCGAAGGATGAATAGGTTAACGTAATAAAGTCCAATATTTTGTTGGCATTAAGTTTTGCCTCGTCAATAATTTTCTTTTGAAATTGATTATTTTCCTTCAATTTATCGGTAATTTGCTGCAGATCTTTTGAAAAAAAATCAGATATTGTATTGTTTGCATCTGCAATTTCCTTAATTCGTTTGTAGTATTCTTTGAGTAGTTTATTAAAATAAAGAAAGTCTTTAGATGAAATAGTATGTAACGAGTCGATTTTTAAATCAATAGTCTTTAATGTTTCAATGATTTGATTGCGAGGAAATTCCTGCAAAAAATCGTTCAACGTTTTTTGATTGGTCTGGCTCATAATTGTTTTAATTAATTGTATAAACTTATATGTTATACTAAATGTTCAATATAATAATTATTTTTAACCCGTTCCTACTTTTTTAAGAAATTATAATATTCTATTTATGGCCAAGCCTCTTTTACTTATTGTTGATGATATTTTTGTGAATCGAATCCTGCTTTCTGAAATTGTTAAAGAAATTGGATGCGATTATAAATTAGCCAGCAACGGTAAAGAGGCTATCCATCAATTGGAATTGAATAATTTTGATTTGGTGCTCATGGACATTGAAATGCCTGTTATGAATGGCCTTGAAACCACAAAATACATCCGCCAGAACATGAGTGCCAAACTATCTAAAATTCCTATTATTGCCCTTACTGCGCATAACCCAAACGATTTTTTTGATGAATTCAATACAGCCGGTTTTGATGAACTGATGACAAAGCCGTATTTAATTGTTAAAATTCAACAAATGGTTGAACGGTTTGTAAATAAAATTCAGAACAATAAGGGTATATAAGGTATAGTAAAATAGAAAGTTGATCCTTTTGCAAGTTCCGATTTAATCCAAATTTTTCCGCCTAATAATTCCACATAGGCTTTTGCAATTGAAAGTCCCAGTCCATTGCCCCCATATTCTCTGTTATCTGTTGTTTTTATCTGAAGGAACCGTTCAAAGACTTTCTCCTGCTGATCCTCTGTTATACCAATGCCTTCATCCTTCACATAAAATTGAAGATATCCATCAATCAGATTGCATCCATACTCAATAGTACCTTTGTCGCTAAACTTAATGGCATTTCCAATCAGGTTTGATAATATTTGAGTAACTTTTGTTTCGTCCACATGTATTATTGGATTTACGTCGGTCAATTGTTTGTAAAATAAATTGATATCTTTTTCTTCAACTTTTAATACGTATTGCGAGAATAGGTTTCTTATTATTGCATTAATATCAGTCCTCTTTTCGAATTTTTTAAGCTGGCCGGCTTCAATGGTTGCAATATTAATTATGTCGGTTATTACTGAAGTAAGCTGTTCACTTCCTTGCTGGATTATCTGTGTAAACTGTCGGACTTGTTCTTCAGGATACGAACGATTTGAAATTAAGTCGGAAAACCCTACAATGGCATTGAGCGGGGTACGTATTTCATGCGAAATGTTGTGCAGGAACGATGTTTTTAATCGGTTGGCTTCTTCGGCTATCTCTTTGGCTTGTTTAAGTTCTTCCATTCGGTGGTGAAGATCGATATTGGTGGAAACCAGTTCCTCATTGCTTACCCTGATTTCTTCTTCGGCCAATTGAAGCTCAGCATTTTTTATCATAATTTCTTGCTCAGCTTTTTTTCTATCGGTAACATCTTGAAAAATTCTTAAGTTAGCCTTTTGCCCTCGAAACATCATTCCGGTATAGCATATTTCCAAGGTTCTGCCTTTTAGAATCTCTGACATTTCTACAATGCCTGTTTCACCTATATTAATTCCCTTTTTAATAGGACAAACTTTACATTGTGCTGCATTGTCGCTATATATGGTGTAGCATTTTTTACCAATTGCGTCATTGCCAACTTGGTTGCTTAGTTTTTTGTTTATAAAAAGGATGGTACCATTTTCATCCAATACATCCATGCCAAATGGTATGGTTTGCATGAGCGACTGGTTGAATTTTGCGCTTTCTTTTAATGCCTGTTTGGCCTCTTTTTGCTCGGTAATGTCCTGAATGGTTCCCATCATTTCTACGGGACTTCCTTCTGGGTCAAAAGTGAGCTCCCCACGGCCCCAAAGCCATCGAACCGAACCATCGCATTTGCGGATTATTTTGTAATCTTTATCAAAGGTTTGGCGATTCTGTATTACATCATTTTCGAAATAGTACACCATTTCAAGGGAATGTTCCGGATGGATGAGCGAAAACCAACTCATGATATCCTTTTCATAACTTTCATCAATTCCGAAAATTTCGTCAAGTACTTGAGATGAAGTCCAATGTCCGGTTTTTACATTCAGTTTATAGGTGCCAATTTTTCCAATCCGCTGTGACTCCCGCAACCACATTTCTTTTTCCTCAATTTCTGATTTGGTTGCAGCTAACTCTTTCATTCTTTGATTTAAGGCATCATTTAAATTTGCTAGTTTTTCATTGGAAGCTCTAATTTCTTCCTCGGCACTTTGTAATTCTTTAAAGTTTTCAAGCAATGCATCGTTCATTGATGCTAATTCCTCGCTTGAAGCACGGAGCTCTTCTTCAGCACTTTGCAATTCCAATATGTTTTCACGAAGTGCATTGTTGGAAGCAACTAATTCTTCATTTGTAGCCCTTATTTCCTCTTCCGCAGCTTCAAGTTCATTGTTTTTTTGAATCAGGGAATCTTTTATTTGTTTTCGCTCCGTTATATCGGAAAAAACCACAGCAAATTGTCCTTTTTTAGGGCAAAATACTGAAGTTTCAAAATGTTTACCAATTTCAGCAGAAAAGTTTTCATAAGTTATAGGTTCACCCGTAATAGCTACATTGCCAAACTTTTCTATCCAATAGGGTTCTAAGTTTGGCAGTAATTCTAGGACCCGTTTCCCAATAATTGTATTTGCTTTTATCCCGGTTAGTTTTTCAAAAGCTGGATTAACGGTAAGGTACCTATAGTCGGCGGGTTCGCCCAATTCATTCAATAGAATTTCATGCAAAGCAAAACCCTGTGTAATATTTTCGAATATCAAACGGTACCTTTCTTCACTTTCCTTAAGTTCCTGCAAAACCTTATCGATGCTGATTTTATCCTGCAACATCGTGTGGTCCCGTTGATTCCTTTCGTTTTCCATAGCCTTGATATCAATTAGGTTTTTAAGAAATGCTCCTCCTCTTAGGCAAGAGGAGGGCATTTTTGTTCAACTTAGGGTTCTTGAACCTCCTTTGCAGATGTGGGGTTCAATTTTCATACTTCCTGCTTGTCACCTTTTGCATGAAGCATTATCAAGTAGTAGTTACTGTTTTATATTCACTTTAATAGGCTTTAGTTTAAAACAACGTTGCTATTTGTATGTTTTGAAATTTTCGTCGCAGGCTACCTCCCCAATTTTATTGAATCTCATCGTGCGACGAATATCAAATACTTCAATTTTACCGGGGCTTAAAAGCCCCGGCTATTGATATTAAAGCCCTCTGGGCTTTCTTCATTTATCAACGCCTAATTAAACTAAAGCCCTTTAATATTTTAAAGACCCCATTCCCAGCAAGTTGGGAATGGGTATGCAAAGAGACTTAGGGGTCAACTGTTGCAAAGGGTTTGGTTACATTTTTTCAAAGCCACTATCTGCGTTTTCGTCGTGAAACATATTCAGTTTAGCTCCTTTGCTTGGCACCTGTTTTAGCGGTGTTTTGGCTTTTGGGGCAGTAGCTGTTGCCTTAGTTTCCAGTACGGTATGCTGGTATGTTTTTTTAACTGCTTTTTTTGCGTTACCTGTATTACCAATTTGGAAGAATGATACAATTTCTTTCAATTGTTCTGCTTGGCCGGCTAATTCTTCGGCTCCTGAAGCTAACTCTTCCGATGCAGCCGCGTTTTGCTGAGTTACCATATTTAATTGTTGAATGGCACTGTTAATTTGCTCTGCTCCGTTGTTTTGTTCTTGCGATGCAGCCGCAATTTCCTGAACCAGCTTGGCTGTTTTTTGTATTTCTGGGGTCAAATCGGCCATTAATTTTCCGGCTCCTTCGGTTACTTCCACGCTGCTTTTCGATAAAATACCGATTTCATCGGCGGCAATTTTACTGCGCTCGGCCAACTTGCGCACTTCGGCTGCTACTACGGCAAATCCACGACCTTGTTCGCCAGCACGGGCTGCTTCAACAGCCGCATTTAAAGCCAGGATATTGGTTTGGAAGGCAATATCGTTAATTATGGTTATTTTCTGAGCAATTTCTTTAATGGAAACTAAACTCTCTCTGGCTGCAACACCAACTTTATTAACTCCTTCGAGTGCAATGGTCGATATTTTATCGGTTTGCTGGGCATTATCGGTGTTTTGAAGAATGTTGCTGGTCATCTCTTCCATGGATGAACTTACTTCTTCGGTTGAAGAGGCCTGTTCTGAAGCTCCCTGCGACATTTGCTGCGAAGTGGCACTCATCTGCATACTGGCATCGGCAATGTTATCGGCGCCGCTCATAATGCTTTCTACAACCTCTTTTAATTTATCGGTCATAGTAACCAAGGCAACAGCTAATTGGCCTACTTCGTCCTTTTGGTCAACATCCAGGTTTGCGGTTAAATCGCCGGTTGCCAGCTTGTCGGCAAATTGCACTCCTTTTGATAGAGGAATGGTTATGCCCCTTGAAATAATTACTCCAATAAGTATTGCAAAGACCATGGCAATTAAAATTATGGCAATCATTAAGGCTGTGGCGGCATTGGCAATTTCAGTATTATGGTCAGCGGTTTCCTTTGCTAAGGTCAGTTTGCTATGCATCATTTCATCCAAAGCTTTCTGAACTTCCTGATTGGATTTTTGCATTTCTCCTTGCATCAGTTCCTGTACTTTTTCCATTTCACCAGCTTTCACATATTTTTGAAGTTCAGGCATGTGTTCTGCATAATCTTGCAGCGCTTTGTTAGAATTGTCCCAAAGTTTTCGACCGGCTTCAGTAAAAAGGGTTTTTTCGTATTTATCTGATTCTTCATTGAACAGGGTTTTTAATTCAAAAAAACGGTCGTAATATTTTTTTTGTTCGGCTTCGCTGGTTGCGTATACATAATCCCGAACATTTATTCGCATCCGTTGAAAATAGGTTTCCATATTTGCTGCGTATTCCATGGGAACGGTCATTTTTTCATACAATTTGGTATCGGCATCGTCAATCTCCTTGATTTTTACGATTCCGAAAATTCCTACTACACCGGCTATTAAGGCCAGCAATATATAACTGGTTAATAATTTGGTTCCGATTTTAATGTCTTTTAGTTTCATGTTTTCTATATTTAAGTTGTTTGAATAGTTGTTTGCTGTTAGTTCTTTAATTTATTGGTTATTAAATTAATAGCCTGCTTTGATTCTATCGGGTTTTTTGTCTTGAAGCAGAATTACTCCGAGTGGTGAACCGGTTTGGCATCAAAAAATTCCACAGTACCGCTTTCCAGGTGGTAAAGGGCTCCTATTGCTTTAACGGTGCCTGAGGCCATTGAATGTTTCATTAGTTCGTCGTGGGACAAGACGTTCACATTTTCGTCAATGTTGGCTTTAATAACTAACTCTTCCAAAAAATTGGTTTCACCGTAAATGGATTTTACATTTGCAATGCTTGGTTCAATGCGTCGCGCAATAGATGATACGCTGCCTGGAAATTCACCGCCTTCAATAGTAGCATGCACTGCCCCGCATTTTTCGTGGCCTAACACAATAACCAGTGGAATGCCTAAATGCTCAACGGCATATTGTATACTTCCCATGCCTACGGAGTCAATCACATTGCCGGCAACGCGTATTACAAATAAATCGCCTAATCCCTGGTCGAATAGTAATTCCGGTGGTACCCTTGAGTCGGAACAGGTTAAGATGGCAGCAAAGGGTTTTTGACCGTTTTCTTTCAGGCTTTTTCTTTTCAGGTTGCTCACGTCGTCGGGTAGGGTTAAGTTCGAAACAAACCGCTGATTCCCTTCAACCAATAGTTGAAACGCATTTTCAGCAGATTCTACTTTCTCAGGTCTTTGGTAAAGATTTGAAGCCGCATTTGCTTCGGTTGATTCCTTAGCCGTTTGGTTGCATGCCATAGCTAAAAAAATAAGACCCAGTGTAATTAAAAAGTTAGCGTTTTTCATATTCTTATTATTTTGTGGTTTCGTTATCTGTGCTTTCCGTATTAAAGTGGCCAACAACCAGTAATTCATCGGCCGAGAATACTTTGTCCATATTCAGGATCATGATAAAACTTTCGTCTTTTTTTGCCATCCCTTCAATAAACTCCGAGCGGTATTTGGTACCTAGTGATGGCGGTTCCTGAATATCGGCAGCTTCGAGTTCAATCACTTCGTCCACCGAATCAACAATGGCTCCCAATTTAACGGACACGCCATCTACTTGCACATCTAAAACCAATATCCCAGTGCTGGGGCTCACTTCTACCGGGCTCATGCCAAATTTTATACGGGTATCGATTACCGGTAATACCAAACCGCGCAAATTAATTACCCCTTTCATGTAGTCCGGTGCCTTTGGAATGTGAGTAATTGGCAGCATTTCCAGTATGTTCAGTACTTTGCTTACGTTTGAGGCAAAGTATTCTTTTCCTAGCCGAAAAGTCAGGTAGGTGTGTGTAGTGGTGTGAGTTTCATTGCTCATAGTAGTCCCTCCAAATTTGTTTTATTAGTTATTGTTGTTATTTGCTTTATTATGTTTTGATTAAAAAATAATATGATTCTTTTAGGAATTTATTTGCCCCTTACTTTCTGCAGGGTAATGGATTAATTGCCTTAGCCTAACCAATAGTCGGAGCTTTGCCGGTTATTTTTTAATTCCAAATTTTCCACCACTTTTTTAACCGTGGCTCCCGTTTTTTTAAATTCCTGTTTTAACTTATTTTCAAGTAAAAGCATTGTTTTGTTTAGGTGAATTTCCCAATCGGTCATGCCAACTTCATCATATACAGTTGCTAACAATGATTTTGCTTCATTTATTGTCACTATATCTTTACCTGTTTGTAAAGAAAAAGAAGGGCTTTTCGCTGTGTTTGGTTTTTGGCTCATATACTTTCCTCCTGATTGGTTAGCGTTATTGCTTTGATTAGTTTTTGTATAGGATAATTTTTTTAGGAAAATACAGATGCCCTTTTTGAACTTCATTAATGGCATTTTCAATATTTTCAAAAATATCTGTTTTGTAAACACATCCTTTAAATCCCACTTTTATGAGCTCGGCATGATATATTTGCTCAATATGCATGGTTATGGCAATAATTTTTAAATGCGATAATTGCCGTAATATTTTTTTTGTTGCTTCAATTCCATTAATTTCCTGCATTACAATATCCATTAAAATTATGTCAGCATGGTGAATGGTATTCATGGTTAAAAATTCCTCACCACTGGATGCTTCTCCAATTACTTCCATGTGAAGTTGATCTTCCAGATAGAACTTTAGGTCGCTTCGGAATTGATGATTATCGTCGATTATTATAAGTTTCATGTATTGTTTTTTTTAATACTTAAAATTAGGCTTAGCAATTAAGGTTTCATAGGGGGAAATAGCTAATTGTGCATAGTTTAACTCCTAATTAAAATAGGATTTTCCCTTAATTCCATGCGAGAAAACCCTTAATGAAAAAAGGGTTTGCAGTAAACCCCCCTATCGTCTCCGCCACGGCGGAAAACTAGCGCTGTAGTGGGGTTTTGAGAAAATTGGAAAAAGTCTATTTCCCAATATTTTTAGATCCAACATAACTACAATCAGGGCTAGTCCTCCCCATTGGGGAGGTGT
>JAIFNJ010000140.1 GCA_020047835.1 Bacteroidota bacterium | reverse complement strand
TTAGATGTACAGTCGGATGGAACATTTGAGTTGTTAATGGAAGAGAAAATAACATCATTGGATGAGGTTATTATCAGTGCAGAAGAATCAAGTCAAAGAAGTTCAAAAATAGGGTTGGAGAAAATATCTATCAAATCGGTTAAAGAGATACCTACTTTTATGGGTGAAAAGGATGTTATTAAAATATCACAAATGCTTCCGGGAGTTGTAAGCGTTGGTGAAGGATCTTCCGGTGTTAACGTTCGAGGAGGCAATACCGATCAAAACCTTTTTTATCTTAACAATATTCCAATCTATAACACCTCCCATGTTTTTGGTTTTTTCTCAGCTATTAACTCCACAATAGTTAACAATTTTTCCCTTTATAAAGGCTATATTCCCGCTGAATATGGAGGCCGTTTATCCTCAGTGTTTGTGCTAGATAGCAGAAAAGGTAGCAAATCAAAATTTTTTACACAAGGAGGGATTGGAGTAGTTTCAGCTAATATTGAGGCTGAAGGACCCATTGTTAAAAATAAGAGTTCAATATTATTAAGTGCGCGCTCATCTTATTCCGATTGGGTACTAAACCGGCTTGAAGATCCGGCTCTCAGAAATAGCAGTGTTCAATTTTCTGATTTTACCGGATCTATTGATTATGAGATAGATTCAAAAAATAAGTTAACTGCTTTTGGGTATTTTAGCAGCGATTATTTCGATTACAATAAATTAAACACCTATAGTTATTCCAATGCAGGAGGTTCTTTAAACTATATGCATCGATTCAATAATTCATTGAAAGGAACCCTAGCATTTGTTAACTCGAACTACCGATATAACACAATCGACAATACATTTCCAAGTGAAGCATACCAGCAGCAGTACCAACTAAATCATTCCGAAATAAAAGGAATTTTTGATTGGGTTATCAACAATAACCAAAATATAAATTTTGGAGTTGATGTTATCAATTATCGATTAGATAGGGGTACGATTGAACCTTATGGTTTAGAATCAATAAAAAAACCTGTTGATTTAGGCCAAGAACAAGGGCTGGAATCATCAATTTTTATTGAAGATAAGTTTCAAGTATTTCCATGGTTAGGGTTAACCGGAGGATTTCATTTAAGTTCCTTTATGAAATATGGACCTGGCACCACTTATATATACGCGCCAGATATGGCAAGGGAAACAAATAATATTATCGACACGATTAATTATGGCTCAGGAAGTAAAATTACCAGTTATTACCATCCGCAATTTCGATTTGCTGCAGAATTTAAAATAAATCCATTTAATTCTATTAAACTATCATTTAATCAAATGCAACAATATTTGTTTATGCTCAGCAATACTATTTCTATAGCTCCCAATGACCAATGGAAACTGGTTGATTATCATATTCAACCTCCTGTTTCAAATCAGGCATCTATTGGTTTTTATAAAATCTTTCCTGGTTTAGGTCTTTCATCTTCTGCTGAAACGTATTTCAAAAGGTCAAAACAAGTGGTTGAATATAAAGATGGCATTGATTTTTTAAGTACACCAAATGTTGAAACTACCTTGTTGCAAGGAGATCAAGATGCGTATGGCATTGAATTAATGCTTTCAAAAGAAGAAGGCAATTTTTCCGGCTGGGCAACTTATACTTATTCCCGCTCATTAATAACTGTTGATGGATCCAATTCTTGGGATAAAATTAATTTAGGAAAAACCTATCCTTCGAATTATGACAAGCCACATGTTTGCAATCTTATATTAAATTATCACTTTAATCGTAGGTTTTCAATTTCGTCAAATGTAGTTTATACCACAGGTCGCCCAATTACACTACCTCAGGGTCTTTATTATATGGATGGGAAACCTTATGTCGATTATTCAATGCGAAACGAATACCGCATTCCCGATTATTTCCGGGTGGATGTATCGGCCATTTTGGAAGGTAATTTGCGATTAAAAAAACCGTTTCACAGCTATTGGATGTTCAGCATTTATAATTTAACCGGCCGAAATAATGCTCAATCCATTTATTTTAGATCAGAAGATGGACGAATCAATGGGTATAAATATTCGGTAATTGGAGAAGCCATATTTACCGTATCATGGAACTTTAAAATAGGTAATTTCAGCAATAATTAGGTGTGTTGCTTATTTGTTTTTAGAATTTAATGAAAGAAAAAGATTAAAATAACAGAATTAAAAGGATGGTTAACTTATTAATAAAAGAGCAGTTGATTAATTTAAGATATAGTTTTCTATTATTTTGGACTTTATTTTGCTTGGCTGAGCAACTTGATGGGCAAACTTCAGTGGAAAGTAATGTGGCTTTAAATATAACTGAAAGCATTAATTTTACTACTGACCGCTCCGTATATGTTGTCACTGAACCAATCTTTTTCAAAGCCTTTCACTTTTCCGAATTAAAAGTAAATGAATTAAATTGGAGTAAGGTATTGTATGTTGAATTAATTACTCCTGATGGAAAACCTTTAATTCAAAGAAAATTCCAGTTAAATACTGACGGTACTAACGGATACCTCATAATACCTAACGAAATAGCAACTGGAAATTATTATATGAGGGCTTATACAAAGTGGATGCGGAATTTCAGCCCAACTAATTATCCGTATCAATCAATAAAAATCATTAACCCATTTACCACTGAATTATTACAGGCCCCAGCAAATCAAGTGGATACGGTGGATAAGTTCAAACTCAATGATATTGGTGATAGTATTTTTGAAATAGTTACAGATAAAAATTCCTATGGTAAACATGAAAATGTGGTTATTACTCTCAATAATAAAGCACAGAATCAGTCATTCAATCAAATGTCGGTATCAGTAGTAAAAGAAGGGGCTCAAGATTTCTTGAATACTAAGATTAAGAATGGCGATAGAAATATAACCAATTCAAATGGAGTTACTTTTATACCAGAAACAAGAGGAATTTCATTTACTGGTAAAGTGGTTAATAAAAAAGATTCCTTGCCCATAGCTTTTTCACAAATATGCCTTACCGTCATTGGCAGCTCTAATGAATATTTGAGTTCACTGACTGATACTGAAGGTAAATTTTATTTTTCCTTACCGGATCATATTGGATTAATTGAAGTTTTTATTACTGCCAATACTCCAAAATTGGAAAATGAACCGCTTATTTTGGTTGAAAATGATTTTTGCAATCAAAAAATTGAACTTCCATTTATTCCTTTAACTATTAGTGAGGAGGAAAAGAAAATGATCAATCCATTAATAATTAATTCACAATTGACTCAAAACTTTTTTCCAATAAAAGACTCAATAAATTTAAATAATAAAGCTAAAACAGCATTTTATGGGGAACCCTCATTCATTCTTAATATAGAAGACTATATAGCCATGAATGATTTGGTGGATTATTTTAAAGAATTGATACCATCAACCAAAATTTATAAAAAAAACGGCAAAAAAAGAATTCGAATTGTAGGTGAATATTCAGAATTATCCATTTTTGAACCCTTAGTTTTAGTTGATTTTGTCCCAATTTTTAATATCGATGCCTTACTAACCATTTCACCAAAACACGTAAAACGAATTGAAGTGATTACAAAACCATACATTATGGGGAGTATTGTTTATGGTGGAATTATCCATGTGGTATCAGGCGATGGAAATTTTGGAGGAGTGAGTTTGCCTTCAACCGGTCAATTTTTTAAAGTTCAGACTTTTGAAAAACCTATTAATTATCAGAATTCCAAAGCTTATAATAATCGGGTCCCAAATACGTTAAACTGCATCTATTGGAATCCGGATATTTCATTTGGTGACAAAAATGAACTAAAATTAAGTTTTGATACAGGCGATTCGCCCGGTAAATATTATGTAATTGTAAGAGCTTTCAATAGTTCAGGAATTGAAATGATGAAAACTTATTCATTTGAAATTAAGGATTAGACCTGACCTATGTTTAAAAAATATTTTATAAAATTTATTGCTGCTTTATTTGGCCTTTTAATAGAGCAGTCCTGCATTGAGCCTTATATTCCTGAAAGCCAGAAAGATTTTGTGCCCAAGATTATTGTAGATGGTCTTATTACCAATGAATCTGAATATCAAAACATAAAATTATCTTACACTTCCAAAATTGATTCGTTACTGTTTATACCTTTATCAGGGTGCTTTGTCGAAGTTTTAGATGATTTAGGAAATAGCTATTTTTTTGAAGAAACATATCCGGGAAATTATAATGGAAAAGTTACAAAAGAAAACTTCGTTTCTGGTCGTGAGTTTCAATTACATTTTATACTTAGCAATGGTGAAGAATATGAAAGCGATATGGAAAAGTTGACAAATTCGCCACCCATTGATTCCATACATTATTCGTTGGAAACCAAACCGACTACTGATCCTGCAATTAGCTATCAGGGTATGCAATTTTATTACAATTTTAAAGCATCCAATGAAGACAATAGATATTATAGACTAGTGGTTGAAGAAACCTGGGAATACCATGCTACCTATCCAATCTCAATTTTTTATTCTGGGGGTTATCAAACAATAAGTCCTGACTCTTCCCTTTTCTTTTGCTATAATACCCAACGAATTAATGATATTTTTTTAATCTCTACCGATGGGTTTGAAAAAAATGAATATGAAAATTTCCAACTTCATTTTGTTGATAACCAAACACAACGACTAAAATACAAGTATAGTATTTTGTTAAAGCAATATTCAATCAGCCAGAATGCATCTAATTTTTGGGCCAATCTTAAAAAAAATAGCCAGGAAAGTGGAGGGCTTTATGAGACACAACCAGCTTTAGTTATAGGAAATATTCATCATGTTAACTATCCCGATCAAATGGTTTTAGGATACTTTGGTGTTTCTTCGGTTCAGGAAAAAAGAATTTTCTTTGTTAAGCCAGATGATTTTACATTTGCTCAAGATTTTTATTGTATAGCATCAAAGCCCAATACTGAAGATGGATGGCCTGGTCAAACAGATCCAACAGAATGGCCCATTTACTTTTTATATGTGTTTGATATGGAAACAGAAAGTACAATTTTAGGAATTGCTCCTGTAGAGTGCTTCGATTGTACAAAATCAGGTGGAACAACTACAAAACCAGAATTTTGGTAAAACGAACCTTTCATAATAGAGCCGTTTACAAAAATGATATTTCAAAACAATGAGCATAAATAAATTTACATAAAGTATTTAAAAGCCCGTTTTCACAATAACAACTTTCTAAAAAAAATGAGACCAAAATTGTTCATTTTACTTTTCTTGATAGGAGTTAGCATTCAACAATCCTGTATTGAACCCTATATCCCAGAAAACCAGAATGACTTTGTTCCAAAAATTGTGGTTGATGGATTAATTACCGATGAAAAAGAGGAACAAACTATTAAATTATCTTATACTTCAAATATCGATACGTTAGCATTTGAGCCATTATCAGGTTGTTTTGTAGAGGTTTTCGATGATGTTGGGAATAGTTATTCTTTTTGGGAAATATACCCAGGAAATTATGTTGGATCAATTCCAAGTGTAAATTTAATTCCGAATCGAAGTTTCAAATTACATTTTATTCTCAATAATGGTGAAGAATATGAAAGTGATTTTCAAAAACTGCATTCATCCCCAACGGTGGATTTAATTCACTATGAAATTGATAATAAGGAAACTTCAGACCCGGAAATAAGTCATCCGGGAGTACAATTTTATTATGATTTCAAGGCACCTGAGGATTATGAAAGGTATTATCGGCTGGTTGTTGAAGAAACTTGGGAACATCATGCTACCTACCCAATATCTATATTTTATTCCGGTGGATTTCAAAAAATTAAACCCGACTCATCGCTCTTTTTTTGCTATCAAAGCAATACTATCAATGACATATTCCTCATTTCAACTAGTGGCTTTGTAAAAAATGAATTTAAAAATTATCAGCTCCATTTTGTCGATAATCAAACGCAGCGGTTAAGTCATAAATATAGTTTCCGGATTAAACAATATTCAATAAGTAAAGAGGCTTATGAGTTTTGGTTGAATCTTGAAAAGAACAATCAGCAAAATGGGGGACTTTTTGAAACACAACCCGCCATTGTGGCTGGAAATATCAAGCAAATTAATTTTCCTGAAAAACAGGTTTTAGGTTTTTTTGGAGTTTCTTCTGTCAGCGAAAAGAGAATTTTTATTACAGACCTTCAAGATTTTCCATTCTTTCATGATTATAATTGTATTGCATCAAAAGCAAATATTGATTTTTGGCCTTATACAACAGATCCCTCGGAATGGCCTATTTATTTTTTAAATCTATTTGATTCGGAATCAGGAACAACGGTATTAGGAATTGCACCACCTGAGTGTTTTGATTGCACAAAAAGTGGAGGAACAACACACAAACCGTATTATTGGTAAACAAAATAGTTTTTTCCACATATTGTATCAAAGCTAAAACCAATGAAAACTTTGTAGGTAGGTTTAGAAATACTGTAATGGTTAATAATTTCGTTTAAAGCCATTTGGGTAGCAACAATCCAGTTAATAGATGATATTTCATCCTGAAACCATTTCTTTTAATTGGCATCTAACGATTTCATTTACAAAAAAAGCTTTTTAGATTATTTTCGGAAATAAGTAAAGCACTACGAGCTACCTAAAATTTTACCCTATTATAAAACAGTGTTGGAATATTTTCAAACCCTTAACATTTTCCATAATTAGGAAATTAATAATTTCTCCTTATATTAGCTTTAAATGAAAGGTGTATTTTTCAATTAACGTTACAAACTCAATTATTATGAATGTATTTAAAAAATTATCCGTTGGCTTATGCATTGCGTTGCTGGCATTAAATTTAATGGGGCAAGACAGCACCAAAACCGAAAAGATAAAAACAGGATGGAATTTTGGGGCTATTCCGGTAATTAGTTACAACACCGACTTGGGTCTGCAATACGGAGCGTTAACTAATATTTATAATTACGGCGATGGAAAAGCATATCCGATGTATTACCATTCATTTTATGCCGAAGTTTCCATGTACACAAAAGGTAGCGGAATATTTCGCGTTTTTTATGATTCCAAATTCTTAATTCCCAACATCCGCTTTACGGCTGATATGGCCTATCTTCCAGATCAAGCATTAGACTTTTATGGTTTTAATGGAGCACAGTCTGTTTTTAACAAAGACTGGGCCGATGATACCAGCGATTCGTATAAGACCCGGATGTTCTACAAGCACCGCCGAAATATGTTCCGCACCAAGTTAGATTTTCAAGGAAAAACAGGACTTAAAAATCTGAATTGGGCCGCTGGATTGGTATTGAATAATATAGTGGTTTCAACAGTTGATATTGAAAAACTGAACAAAGGGAAAGAAGGAGATAAAGTGTTACCCGACACAAATACGTTATTCGATAATTATGTGGAATGGGGAATTATTAAACCTAAAGAGACAACCGGTGGCTTCTTTACATCATTAAAAGCAGGTGTAGTTTTTGACACCCGAGACAATGAACCCAATCCAATGAAAGGTATCTGGAGTGAAGCGGTGGTTTCTCAAACCATAAACGGAGATTTTAATTATACCCGGGTTGCTTTAACCCATCGGCAATACTTCACTTTAGTTAAAAACCAACTTTCATTCGCCTATCGATTAGGATACCAAGGCATTATTGCCGGCGAGGCTCCTTTTTATGGCCTTCCAGAGATGGTATTTTCCTACTTACCATCTTCCACCAGTGATGGATTGGGAGGTTCAAAATCGGTTCGGGGTATGGTTCGAAACCGCGTTGTGGGTAACGGAGTTGTTTATGGCAATTTGGAGTTGCGTTGGAAATTTACCCAATTTACAGTAGCTAACCAAAATATATATTTGGCCTTAAGTCCATTTATGGATTTAGGAAAAGTGGTTCAGGAAAGAGAAGTTGACAAATCAGGCATAGATCCATCAGTCGACCAATCGCAATATTTTAACGAAGGAAAGGATGAACTCCACATAACTTATGGAGCAGGTTTCCGAATCGCCATGAACCAGAATTTTATTATTGCTTGTGATGCTGGGTTCCCTGCAAATAAAGAAGATGGAAGTATGGGTTTGTATATTGGATTGAACTGGTTGTTTTAAGATAATCAATACATAGGAAAGAGGTGGCAAAAATTTGCCACCTCTTTTTTTTAAAATCCTTTAAGAATAAACGCAATGGTTACTCCCAAATAATTTCCTATAGCATAACCAATAATACCAATGGTTATACCAGTAACCATAATTTGCTTATTCTTTAAAGCCCCAGCCATCATGGGCACAAAGGGTGGTGAACATATTAAAGCGGTTGAAGAAACTATCAGCGTATCGGCGTCAATTCTAAACAATTTACTCAAAATTGTCTTTAATACCAACGATCCAAACACCACAAATGTGATGTATTTGAAAATGCCTCCGGCCATGTGCCCTAAATCCTGAATATTAGCCATGGATGCCACCACCAGGCAAAAAACAATAATAAAATACATTCCCGCCTGATAGGCATACTTGATTGCATTTATTGATTTAATTAATGACAAGCCAATAGATAGTGTGGTAATTGATAAGATAAGGACCAGCATGGATAGGTTACCTACTAAAAGAAATGAAACCCCAATTGAAGTGGCTCCAACCAAAATAGAGAGAATTAATGCTTTCAGGAGTGGCAAAAAATGAACTTTTTTAAATATACCTCTATAATGGGTTTCATCTTCATAAGCAGCTTCAATGCTTTCATGATTTTCCACTTCCTTATTGGGTAAAAACCATCTAAAAAAAAGTTTACCCAAAGTCATCAAAAAAAGTAAATAAACCGATGAAACCATCATATCAATGGTATTTACTGTTAAAAACACATTAGGGTCGGAATTTAACATAGCATGAATTGATGCTAGATTTGGTGTACCACCAGTATATACTCCCATAAGCATTCCGCTGATTTTCCATGCTTCAAATATTTCATTTTTAAAAAGGAAATATCCGGATGCCACAGTTATAACCACACAAAAAACAAGGACAATAAGTGCCACAACGGCTTTACCTGATACTTTCAGCCAACTACGAATATCAAGAGTAAACAATAGTAACGGAAGTGCTAATGGAATGGCAATGCTGTTAATAGTATCCTGTATTTCAGGCAAATCAGGAATATTTTTTAATAAACCCAGATTGCCTGCCAGAAAACCCAATGCATAAGCAAATATAACCGCACCAATTTTATTAATCCAAACAAATCGATCGCTTGCCATAATTAATGCGACAGGAAGCAAAAAGTAAAAACAAATAACTGCTATTGAATTAACCATAATACCTGAATTAAGTACCTACAAATATAAGAATCATCACGAATCTTGAAAATTCGTGGAATTTGTTTGACATTATCTTTAATAACTCTTAAATTTCACGAATAAATATTGTAATTTACAATGAACATTGATATATGGTAACGGGGTTAATTGGAACTTGTATTTTTTTATTCTTCTTAGTTGGTTTACTGTTCTATTATATTTTTCGGTTAAAGTATAAGCCTGCAGCACAGCAGGAGTTTAATGTAACAGAGATTATTCAAAAAACTACTCATTCCTTCTTTTTTTCAGCTGAGGGGAGACTGCTTTCCCAATCAGTAGTGCCCGCGGCAAATCAATTGCAGTTCAAATTCAAGATAGGACAACACATTTCAGAAGAAAAAAAACTTAAAAACATTGAAAAATATTTTGAATCGGCTTTAAAATTCAAAAAAAACATCTCCCTTAAATTACTGGAAGATGGTGAAAATGAACTATTACGGCGCCATGATTTAATATTTACACCGGTGCTTGCTGGTGATGAGGTGATGGGTATCATTTTAGTTTTTCAGGAAATGATTTCAAAAAACAAAGAAAAAGAACATCAAAATGCGCATAAAGAAATGGAAGAACAGCGCAATTATGCATTAAAACAAGTGGATGAAATTGAAGCGCAAAAAAATGATTTAGAACTTGCTTTTAAAAAATCGAGTAAACATCATATAATATTGCAAAAAGCATTACTAAAAAACGAAAAGCAGAAAGAAGAACTTGAGAAAGCACTGGAAATAATTAACAACCATAAACTTGAACTTGAAATAGCAAATAAGGATATAAAAGAAAGCAGTAGGCTAAAAGAAGTTTTTTTAGCCAATACCAGTCACGAAATACGCACGCCACTCAATGCTATCATTGGTTTTACCAACCTTTTATTAAATTCCGAGTTGACTGAAAATCAAAAAAGGTATCTTGAAAATATAAAAGACTCCGGGAACAATCTATTGGTGGTGATAAATGATATTTTAGATTTTTCAAAAATAGAATCCGGAAAATTGACGTTAGAACAAATTGATTTTGATTTTAGAAACCTGATAAAGCATACTATAAGTACTTTAACAGCCAAATCGCAAGAAAAAGGGATAGAACTAAAATTTGACATAAGCCCTGAAATACCGGAAGTACTAACCGGCGATCCCGTTCGTTTGAACCAGATACTTACCAATTTAATTGGAAATTCGCTAAAATTCACAAATCCGGGAGGATGGATTCGGGTTATTGCCACCAACGGAAAGATGACCGGTGAAACTCTTAAAATCCTTTTTAAAATTGAGGACAACGGCATAGGCATATCCTCTGAAAAACTGAAATATATTTTTCAGAGTTTTACCCAAGGTGAAAGTGATACCACCCGCAAATATGGTGGAACAGGATTGGGCTTATCAATTGTCAAGCAGCTAATTGAGCTCCAGGAGGGGGGAATTGAAGTAGAAAGTCAATTAGGAAAAGGTACCGCTTTCACTTTTTATATTATGCTACAAGTTCCAGATTTAAAAGAGAATAACAAGACTCACAGAGTAAATCAAAAGAACCAATTAAATTGTGTTGGATCAAACTGCATGAACATATTATTGGTTGAAGACAATTATATTAACCAGCAAATGGCTTATGATACCATTATGAATTGGAACAGTAAAATAACAGTTGAAATTGCCGAAAATGGAAAAATTGCCGTCGATAAAGTTATTAATGGTAATTTTCATCTGGTATTAATGGATATTCAAATGCCCGAAATGGATGGAAATGAGGCAACTAAAAAAATTAGGGAATTACCCACATCCAAAAGCCAAACTCCGATTGTAGCAATGACAGCTCATGCATTAAAAGATGAAAAAGACAAATGCCTCAACAATGGAATGAACGATTACCTTTCGAAACCATTTGACCCTGAGGAATTATTTGCCAAAATATTAAAGTTTGCTCCAAATACTAATGCAATGGCCTCGAATGAATTAAACATAAAACCCATAAATAATAAAGTCGATACAGATACACCCAAAGAAGAATATGAATATTTTAACACCGAAAACTTAAAAAAGATTTATCAGGACAATACTGCAAAAATTGCTAAGATAATTGGTATGTGCCATGCAAGTATTCCGAACGAAATTATTGAAATTCAAAAATCATTTGATGCTAAGGAATGGGAAGTATTACGAAACAAGGCGCATTCCTTAAAACCAAAGTTGGGTTATTTAGGTA
>JAIFNJ010000060.1 GCA_020047835.1 Bacteroidota bacterium | reverse complement strand
GCGAAATTGGAAATAATTGGAATGTAAGGAAACTGAACCTGCGAAGTAAATGAAAAAGCGCCTTGTTGCTGTTGTACGCCCACTGAAGCACATTTTGCATCAATTACAAAATTGTCCTCAACCATAATTTTTTTGTTGGCTAACCAGGTTTCAAGTCCGGTGGTTAATGATTCACCGCGTTGTTCCTGAAGCTTACCATCAACCCGGTTCATGGCAATATACATATTTCCTCCATTGGCCAAAAAGGCATCCATTTCCCTGAATTCTTCCGGTGCAATGGAATCCGTAGGAGCAATTATAGCCAAGGTTTTAACTCCTTTCAGGGCATCGGTGCCTGGAGTAAGTTTTATAGCACGTGGCTGGTACAAAACGGTTAACTCTGCCATTGCTTGCTGCATGGCACCCAGTTCCGGTTCCCCATGACCTTGAAGGAATCCTACTACCGGTTTGTTGGCAACACTCAGTTTTTTTATTCCCGATGATAAGGCATATTCCATGGCCGCTCCCGGCTGCATAAAAGGAATTACTTCAGTTTTTTCGCCTTTTTGTATCACCGCACCCAGGAATGCTTTCTGGGTTTTCATCTGGTCTTTTTCACGCACATTAATTTGAACCGGCTGAATGCCTTTGCTCATGGCCTCTTTTTCCTTTTCTTCATCGGCACTTGGATTCACAAATTCGTACATCACGTTATTTTTTGAGATGTTCCGGTATTCTGTCAGCAATTCTTTAAAATCCTGCCGGGTTTTTGCAATATCGGGAGGCAAGTTTTCAGAAAAATAGGCTGTAATGGTAATGGTTTCATCCAAATTCCGCAGCAGGTCTTTGGTTGCCTTGCTCAAGGTATATCGGTGGTCTTCGGTTAAATCGAGCCGCAAGAACAGCTTTTCGGACAATAAATTGACCAAAACCAAAGCCAATAATACAAACAGTATATATAAACTGGCACTTTTTGCTTTCATAGCTTCAAATTTTTAATTGTTACGATGTTTTCGATTTCAGCGTCCGCTCAGCCAGGAATAGACCTGCAACCGTAAGAGAAATAAAATAAATCAAATCTTTGGTATCGATAACCCCGCGGGTAATGCTATCGAAATGGGTATTCATGCTCAAATAATAGAACACTTTGCCAAAAACTCCTGAAAAATGACCTGCAAGTATGGTAAAGAATAAATGGAAGAAAATTCCCAACACCAACGATATCAAAAAGCTAACAATCTGATTATTGGATAAGGAACTAGCAAAGAGTCCGAGCCCTACATAAACACTGCTCATCAAGATTAATCCCAAATATCCGCTCAACACAGCCCCATGGTCGATGTTTCCGATGTTGGCTATAGTAATATAATAGGGAAGCGTTAGCACCAAAGCAATCCCCACCAAAATCATAATAGCCAGGTATTTGCCAATTACAATTTGTTGATGGCTAATGGGTTTGGTTAGCAGTAATTCAATGGTACCCGAGCGGGTTTCCTCAGCCAACGAGCGCATGGTTAAGGCCGGAATAAGTATGAAAAGCGTGATGTAAGCCACATAAAAGAAAACCTGCATAGAGGCTTGTCCCATCATAAAAACGTCGGAATTGCCAATGCCGTAAATCCAAGTGAGCAATCCGCTGAACACCAGAAAAAGCACTAATAAAATGTATGCCATCAGGGAATCGAAGTTCGATTTAAGTTCCTGTTTGGCAATTATCCATATTGGTCTCATAATTTATTATTTACAATTAATACTGCGGTTATTTCATGGTCAATTCCCTGAAAATGTCTTCCAGTTTGGTCTCAACAGGAGTCATTTGGGTAAGAATCCAGCCTTTTTCCACGCAGAGTTTGAATATTTCCCGTTTCGATGAAATACCGGGTTTGCTCTGCACTTCAATTAAATTGTCATTATTTGAAATGTCAACCAAAGCTACGCTTGGCAACGCCTGCAATGCTTTTACGACCAAGTTACGGTCGGCATCTTCAATTACCACTTTGAGCATTTCGCCGCCTTTTTCGGCTTTGCGAAGTTCCTGGGCAGTTCCGTTGGCCACAATTTTCCCTTTGTTGATAATCAGAATACGATCACAAGTGGCTTCCACTTCGGCCAAAATGTGCGAACTGAGGATAACTGTTTTTTCGCGCCCGATTTTTTTAATCAGTTCACGGATTTCCACAATCTGGTTCGGATCTAGTCCTGTTGTAGGTTCATCTAGAATAAGTACTTGTGGATCGTGAATCAATGCTTGCGCCAGACCAACCCGTTGTCGGTATCCTTTTGATAGTTCGTTGATGCGTTTGTGTTTTTCGCCTTCGAGTCCGCAAACCCTTACCATTTCAAGAATCCGGTCTTTTATTTTTTCTTTTTTAATTCCTTGGAGTTCGGCTACATAGTGCAAATAATCAATCACGGGCATCTCCGGATACAAGGAATTGTGCTCGGGTAAATAACCAATTGATTTTTTTATCTGTTCCTGATCGTTCCAAATGGAATAGTTCCCGATGGTAATTTCGCCATCGGTGGGGGTTAAGTAACTGGTGATGGCCTTCATGGTAGTGGTTTTACCCGCACCATTAGGACCCAGAAACCCAAGGATTTCACCTGTTTTAACCTCAAACGAGATATTATCTACCGCGCGTTGCGGGCCATATCTCTTGGTCAGGTTTTTAACTACAATATCCATACATTGTTAGCAGTTATGATTTATAATACTATAAATTGAAAAACTATACGGCCACAAATATAGAAAGCAGGTAGTTAGCTAAAAACAGGAAAAATGTTAAAGTTGTGTTAAAAGCATTGCTTCATGAGTCCATGAAACAATAATTTATAGAATTCTTAAAATGGAGTCAAGTTAATTTGCACCCTTTACTCATCAATTCAAAAAGCACCTATTAAAAGCATTAAATTGATCTCAATCGCTCAAATATTTATCCATCAACCCGATGAGTTTTTTTGTTTTAATCGGTTTAGCTATAAAGTCGTTGCAGCCGGCGTCGAGGGCTTTTACTACATCGTCGTACATAGCGTATGCTGTTTGGGCTATTATGGGGATTTTTTTGTTAAAGGTTCTTATTTCCGTAGTGGCGTCGTATCCGTTCATGCCCGGAAGCTGAATGTCCATCAGTACTAAATCGAATGGTTGTCCGCTTTTTACTGTTTCAATGGCATGCAATCCATTTTTGCTGCGGGTTAAATCGAGTTCATATTTTTTAAGTATTTCAACCAGTAAATCGTAGTTTTCATTGGTATCCTCCACGATCAATACTTTTTTACCTTTCCATGTCAAATGCTCAATCTCCATTTTTGATTGAAGCAATGATTTCTCAATCATGGCCTTGTGCGTAAAACAAAAGGTGGAACCGGTTCCAGGCGAAGATAAACACCAAATGATGCCACCCATGGTTTCCACATTTTTTTGAGCAATACTGAGTCCGAGCCCTGCATGGTTTTCTTTATTAAGGGATATAAACGGGTTGAAGATGAGTTCGGTGTTTTCCGGTTCTATTCCAATGCCGGTATCTTTTATAAAAAACACGATTTCATGTTCATTGTAAATATCATATCCTATTTCAATTTTACCTGTTGCTGTGGCATCAATAGCATTTTCCAGCAGCAGGAGTAAGGTATTTTTCAATAGGGCTTCATCGGTGAAAATTGAAATATCGTGCACCGGAAGGATGATGTTGGCATCCAGCTTATTTGCCTGAATAAGAGGTGTATTGGTTTCAAAAAAATCTTTCAGCAATTTGTTCACAAACAGATTCCGAGGGGAAAAATTTTCCTGAGCATGACCATATTGAGCCCAATCGGCAATGCGTAATATAGGTTTCAGGCAATTTTCAGCATCGGGTGGAACATTTTGCGATGTGCAAAGCTTGTTGCACCATTGCCTGAGCTGTTTTGATATTAGAAAATTTTCCTGAATCAGGTTCTGCTTTTCTTCTTTAAGGTTGCGTTCAACCTGCTTTATTTGGGTAATATCTCGTGAAACATTCAAAACCGAATCAACAGTACCATCTTTGGAAAGTTCAGGCACCATGTGTGCTTGAAACACCTTGGTTTCGGTTTTTGTAGGTAAGCGGAATTCAAATTTTAAGGTCCTTCCGGTACGAAACACTTCTAAATGCATCTCCTCTAAAAACGAGACCAATTCGGGTTCTAAGTCCAGTTCCAGGTTATTGCGCCCAATAAACTGATTGATAGGTATTCCCGTTAGTGTTTCAAAGGTTTTATTAACGTACAAATAGGTTAAGTCTTTATTATAACGGGTAATTAGGTCGGGGGAGTTTTCGGCCAACATCCGGAAATCGGTCTGGCTTTTACGCAACGCTTGTTCAATGCGTTTGCGTGCGGTAACATCCGACGTTATGATATAGGTACTCTGCTTTCCATCGGTCCTTTTTGACAACGTATAATTGTTTTTAATGCATTTTTCAACCCCCATTTTGGTGCTAATCCAAAATTCGAAGCTTTGCATGCCTTGGCTTGAGTCTTTCAATTTTTCTTTGAAGGCCCTCAGTCGTTCTTTTTCAGAATCCAATGCCAGTCCAAATTCATCAATATCCCGCAATTCATCTTTACTGAAACCGGTTATTTGACAGATACTGGAGTTAATGAATACTTTTTTATCATCTTCTAAAATAATAATACCTTCCGCAATATTTTCGGCCATCTGTAAAAAACGGTATTCACTTTGCCGTAAAGCCTCCACCACTTTTTGCTGGTTTCCAATGCTACGCTGAAAAACAATTAAATGATAACCGGTTGTGTCGGTAAAACTATATATGGTGATTTCTGATGAAATGGCGGTGCCATTTTTATCTTTTACATGGGACAGAAATATTGCACTTTCATTGGGAGTAAGAGAAGTGCTGAATTTGAGGTATTGTTCCATGTTATTAAAAAGACCTAAATCGATGGGCGACAGGTTTTCAATCTCCTGTTGAGAATATTTGACCAGTTCCACGCCACTTTTATTTACTTTTTGAATTTTGGGAATGTTATCCAACTTATTGGCTATAAGTACAAAAGCAGGCTGTTTAACGGCATCAAACAAAAAATCGAAACTAAACAATACTGGAACATTAGTATTTCGCAAAGCCTGGTTCTCTTTTTCCAGGTTTTCAATCTTTTCAAAAAGGATTTTATCGGTATTTTCCATAGTTAATTGTTCCTAAATTTTAATTTTGAAATAACCATACTTTTGGTTCTTCATTTTTTAAACAGTAACCCCTCATCATTCCTGAGGTATTAAAACTCATACTAATATTTCCTTGGTTATCAATTCCAATAATACCGCCAATGCCACCCACGTTTTTTAATTCCTGCATTACAGAATCCGATGCCTCCTTTAGAGGCTTGTGGCTGTATTTCATTCGAGCGGCAATATCATAGGCTACCGTGTACCTAATAAAATATTCACCATGTCCGGTTGCTGAAATGGCACAGGTTTCATTGTCAGCATAGGTTCCGGCACCAACAATAGGAGAATCACCCACACGGCCATACATTTTATTGGTCATTCCACCGGTTGAAGTTCCAGCGGCTAAATTTCCATATTTATCTAAAACTACGCATCCAACCGTTCCCATTTTTTCATCGGCAATGCTTTTTTGAAGTTTTTGCCACTGTTTATCGGTATAAAAATAATCTTCTGAAACCATTTCCAACTGATTTTTTTGTGCAAATTCTTCAGCACCATTTCCTATCAATAAAACATGTTTTGAATGCTCCAATACACAAAGTGCCCCTTTTATGGGGTTCTTGATATGACTTACTCCAGCAACAGCACCAGCCATTTTCGATTTACCATCCATGATGCATGCATCCAATTCATTGGTGCCATTATGGGTAAAAACAGCCCCTTTGCCCGCGTTAAATAAGGGTGAGTCTTCCAATAATACAATAATCCCAGCAACAACCTGCAGTGCAGAATCACCATTTTCTATTTTAGCCATTCCAATTTTTAACGCTTCGTACAATTTCGACTCATATTCTGCCACTAAAACACCATCCATATCATTTTTGGTAAAATTACCTGCTCCTCCATGAATAACCAATCCATAGGTATTTACCACCTTTTGATTTGCATCCTGAATTATTTTTTTTCCCCCTCGGTCTGGGTACCTATCATTTTGATTATCAAACTTTTTAACAACAGTTATTAACAAGTAGGGTATTAAAAATAGTGCCAGAATAAAGAGTATGGGTTTTATTTTATTGAATTGCATGTTTCTATTGGTATTATTGTGAGCCTTATACAAAAATAAGAAAGTTCACTTCTTAAAAAATGAAAATTGAAAAATAAACCAATAATAAATGGTATTATTTTTAAAGATTAATAAAAGGAACAAATAGTAAGACTTTCTGTTTTTATTCTATTTACAAGTTAAAATGGTAAAATTTTTAATAATTTTAGCCAACTAATCGTTGAAAATATGCAAAAGAAATATTTGATGTTCCATTTATGCTGGGTGATTCTATTTGCAATAGCCGCAAATGGATGTACATTCAACAATGAAGAGGAGTATTTTGGAATTACGGAATGTGATACCATAGATATTACCTACACTGATTTAACTTATATTTTTACTAATGTTTGTGCCACCTGCCATAATGTTTCTTATCCAGCACCAAATGGAATTTTAATGGTTACATACAATGATGTTGTCACTTCCGTTAATACCGGCTTGGTTTTACCAGCTATTAAACAAACCGGGTCAATAAAAATGCCTCAAGGTCAGGATAAATTGTCCGATTGTGATATTAGTAAAATTGAGGCATGGATTAATGCTGGAATGCCTGAAAACTAGAAATAAAAAGATAAATGGCAATTAGTAAAACTAAAATTATGAAAAAGCAAGTCCTGATAATACTTTTCATGCTATTGGTTCAATTAGTAGGCGGACAAGATTTAATGGCTTTGCTTGATTCTGCAAACAATACCCCGGCACAAAAGGAATATGTTCAGGGAACCTTTAAAACGGTACGATTAATTAATGGATATACCACCGAAATTGCTGAGAAAAATGATTTGATTTTCAGTATTTCGCACCGTTTTGATCCAGTAAACGAAGGTATTTACGAGTTTTTTGGATTGGATCACTCCGTTATACGTTTTGGATTCGAATACGGCCTAACCAACTGGCTATCATTAGGTATTGGTAGGAGTAGCTTCGAAAAATTGTACGATGGTTTTTTTAAAATTAAATTGGCTCGGCAATCCTCCGGTGAGCACAGCTTTCCTTTTTCAATTACCTGGATGGAAGGAATGGCCGTACAGACTTTGAAATATACCGATACACTTCCCGATCATCCTACTTCTGAAAGGTTTTATTATTCGCACGAACTTTTTATTTCACGCAAATTCAACAATTATATTTCGGCACAAATAGTACCTACATTAATTCACCGCAACATGGTTAAAACTAAGGAAGAACAAAACCTGGTGCCTGCTATTGGATTTGGGGCTAATGTTACAGTTAATAAATGGCTTTCGTTTAGCGGCGAATATTTTTATTTATTACCCGGAAATACTGCTGACAATTTCGCAAATAGTCTTGCCATTGGAGTTGAAATGGAATCAGGTGGTGGGCATGTTTTTCAAATAAATTTAAGTAATTCACACGGAATGACTGAAAAAGCATTTATACCTGAAACCACAGGGAAATGGTCAAAAGGTGACATTCAGCTTGGCTTCAACATCATCCGGGTTTTTCATCCTAAAAAGAAATAAACTAAAATTATGAAAATTGTAAGTACTCTTATTCTGGTAACTGCTTCATTTACCTTCAGCCTTGGGCAAAATGTTTATATGACTTCAAAAAGCAGCATTCATTTTACATCCGATGCGCCTTTAGAGATGATTGAGGCAACAAGTACACAGTTGCAAGGAGCGCTAAAAACCGATGATCGCTCCTTTGTATTCCGTTCGCCGATGAACACATTTGAAGGGTTTAACAGTGCACTCCAAAAAACCCATTTCAACACTACGTATCTCGAAACATCTAAATATCAATTTACCCTATTTGAGGGTAAGATAATTGAAGAAATTGATTTTAAAAAACCAGGTACCTACCAAGTGCGGGGGAAAGGACGCTTTACCTGCCATGGGGTAGAACAGGAGCGTATTATTAAATGTACCGTTAAAGTATCCTCCGAACAGATTTCTGTCACTTCAGATTTCACCGTATTGCTCGACGACCACAATATTAAAATACCCTCGGTGGTGAATCAGAAAATTGCTGAAGAAATAATGGTAAAACTTGATTTAGTATTAGTTCCAAAAAAATGAAAAAGCTATTTAGTATTCTGTTTTACCTTACCATTATTGGTTCTGTTCCATTTGCAACGTTGGCTCAAAGTCCAAAGATTGCCTCTTACAAGATGCTTAAAAATAAAATTGATGTGGAAGTTACCACCATATTTCAGGACCATTTGGGGTTCATGTGGTTTGGAACCCACGATGGGTTGATAAAATTTGATGGCGTTGATTTTAAACTAGTTAACACCCAAAATGGCTTATTAAGTAATGAAGTTACCTGTATTATTGAAGACAAAGAAGGTATATTATGGATTGGTCATAAAAATGGAAAAATAACTTGCTGCAAACACAATCAATTCACCGAGTTTAGTCCCGAAGAAGGACATACAGACCGACAAATTTCTTCTTTTTTTTTAGATAATAAGGGGATTGTGTGGTATACAACTTTAGACGAGGGAGTTTATTATTTTTCTGGAAATAACCGCAAACGCCTATACAATTTGAATACCGATGATGGGTTGTTGGATAATTATGTATACTCCATTGCCCAAGATACCGCAGGAAACTACTATTTTGCGACCGATAAAGGGATTTCAGTTTATAACTTGGGTGAAAAAAAATTCATTGGCAAAATTACTATGAATGATGGGTTGCCCGATAA
Source organism: Bacteroidota bacterium (assembly GCA_020047835.1). GTDB lineage: Bacteria > Bacteroidota > Bacteroidia > Bacteroidales > SZUA-534 > GWE2-40-63. The sequence continues at coordinate 2,689 of JAIFNJ010000060.1, read as the reverse complement.
TTTGGTTAAACAACTTTACTTTCATAATAACCGGCTATGGATTGGCATGGAAGAAGGCGGTGTGTGTGTGTATGACCTTGTTAGCAAAAAGTTTGAATTAATATCAGAATGGAAATTTAGTTCCATCAACAATTTTGTGTGGTTATCCGATAAAGAAATATGGGTAAGCACCTCACGCATGGGAATCATAAAATGTGAGTTCGACGAAAATGGTAAACCTTGGTACTCCGTGTTCAATAAAGAAACCGGATTGTCTGATAACCGTTCCAATTACATTTACCTCGACCGTGAAAAAAATATCTGGATTGGCACTAAGAAAGGCCTTTCAATTCGAAAAAACAACAACATTGAGTTTCTGGATAGCCGCAATGGACTTGAATTAACCAGCATATTTAGTTTTATCATCGACAACCAAGGCAAATACTGGGTGGCAGCACAAGAGGGATTATTTGTATATCAACGCGATGAAATGGGCCATTTAACTCAAACCCAACTTCTCAATGAACCGCGTTTTCAAGGCATTAGCTTTATTTCATTATACAACGATTGTAATGGAACTATTTGGGCCGGTACCTATGGGTTTGGTGTTTTTCAAATCAATCCATTAACCTATAAATACGTAAACATTAATTCTTCCAACGGATTAACAAACGATAACATTATCAACATAACAGGTGACAGCTCAAACATCTGGTTGTCATCATTGGGTGGAGGAATATCAAAGTTGGACATTTCGCAACCAAAAGTCAGTATTAAATCATTCACTGAAGAAAATGGAATGCCATCGAATTATGTCTATGACATCCTCATTGATTCTAAAAAGCAGGTATGGGCAGCAACCGATGGCGGCGGTATTGTTATAATTAAAAACAATACCATACAGCGGATACATAATGAATTACTCGATTCGGTTGCAAAAAAAGTCTATACCATACTGGAAGATCCACATAATAATATTTGGATTAATGCAGCTGATCAGGGAATTATTAAATTTGATGGTAACAATTACCAGCGAATTACTGAATTGGAGGGATTAAATTCAAATTCGGTTCAAAGTATCGGCTTAAATAAACAAGGCGATTTGGTCATATTTACCGATCTTGGATTACAGATTTACAACATGCACCAAAATATTTTTGAATCGCACGGCGAAGAAGATGGAGTCACATTCCTGGGACCCAACTTAAATTCCATATATAACGATAAAGCCGGTAATATTTGGTTTGGAACCGCAAATGGTTTGGTACGGTTAAATGCAAAAAGTGATAAACCCACTGTTAAGCCTCAAATATTGATTACTGGTAAAAGCTTGTTTTTTAATCCCATTGCCGATAATGTTAACAAATTCAAACACAATCAAAAACATCTAACCTTTCAATATACTGGGCTGTGGTACAAAACTTCAAGCAATTTAGCCTACCGGTATCAATTAATTGGTTACGATATTGATTGGAGCCCTGAAACCAACTCACGGACTATTACTTATTCGAACCTGCCCGCAGGTAACTTTCAATTCAAAGTTCAAGTGAAACATCCCGATGGATCTTGGATATCATCGGACTTGGCAGAATATTCCTTTGTTATAAAACCTCCTTTCTGGAGAACTTTTTGGTTCATTTTCCTTATGGTGATTGTCATTGTTTCAGGCATTTATTTGTTTATTAGGGCGCGTACTCAAAAACTAATCCGCGACAAAGATATTCTGGAGGAAGAAGTCAGGAAACGGACCGCAGAAATCTTGAAGCAAAAAGAAGAAATTGAAGCACAGCGAGATGAAATTGAAGCACAACGCAATCATGTTATAGAGCAGCGCGATCAAATTGAGAATCAAAACAAAGACATTAAAGCCAGCATACAATATGCTTCGCGGATTCAAAAAGCAGTACTGCCCCCATTGGACAGTTTTAATGCGTTGCTGGGTGAATCGTTTGTGTTTTTTAAACCCCGTGACATTGTTAGTGGTGACTTTTACTATTTGAATGTTAAAAACGACAAGATAATAGTAGCAGCAGCCGATTGCACCGGTCATGGAGTTCCTGGTGCCTTCATGAGCTTAATGGGAATCTCTCTTCTGAATCAGATTATCAGTTTGTTACCCGATAATTTTGATGCGGCCCACATTCTAAATGAATTAAGATCAAATTTGAAAAAAGCACTTAGGCAAACGGGTAAAAGCGATGAAGCCAAAGATGGTATGGATATTTCACTTTGCGTAATTGAAAAACACAAAAATCAGCTAAGCTATGCCGGAGCTTTTAATCCATTGCTTTTGGTGCGGAATAAAGAGCTTTCTACGTATACAGCCAATAAAATGCCCATTGGAATATTTATAATACAGGATGTGGATTTCACCAATAACCTGGTAGAAACTCAACCTGGCGATATGCTTTATCTGTATTCCGATGGATTCCAGGACCAGTTCGGTGGTGTCGACAAGCGGAAATTCCTGCCTAAAAGGCTTAAAGAAGTATTGGTTGAAATATCCGATCAATCAATGACTGCTCAGCATGATATTCTTGAAAAGACCTTTTCACAATGGAAAGCCGATCTTTCCCAAATTGATGATGTGCTGGTAATGGGAATCAGAATCGGAAAATAAAATATTTTGAATCTAGTTCTTAGTTGGGATAAGTTCTAAATAGCTTTGAAAGCATTCTATGGAATTTATGCACTCCTTTCGGATTGGCAA
>JAIFNJ010000181.1 GCA_020047835.1 Bacteroidota bacterium | reverse complement strand
ATAATAAGGATTGGTCTGGTTTTCCGGTTTATCGTATATCTCGACATCAAACCAACCGGTGTTTTTTTGCGCATAAAACTCAATATATTCAAGCAATCCGGTACTTTCACCTTTTATGTAACAAGGTATTTCCTGTCCATTATAAAAAAGTTGAATGTTTTGCGGGTTATTGTTGTTTACTGGAACACCCGCTTGCTGCAATTGCTGAAGGGTAATATGATAAATGCCCGTTGTTGGAATGCTGAACCGATAGTAGGTCTGATTCATAACAATCCATTCGTTGCCAAAGTTTTGAGCCATTGAATTACTCGTAGTGAAATAAAGCAAAACACCGAGAATTCCTTTGATTAGTATAGTTTTGGTTGGTTGCATACGTTTAAAGCTTAGGCCGGTTTCCTTTTGAATTATCGAAACTATAAGTAAGGCTGAAAACATGGGAATAGCCAGCCGCCGAAAGATTTCCCAAATCGGTTAGTGCATAATCAACCGTTACTCCCCGGTAACTGATGCCGATTCCCATATTTGGTTGCATGGTATAATGCTTTCCCCCTTCATATTCCTGCTGAATGTTGCCAATGCCAGCCCGTAAAAAAATCAGTTTCTGGTAATGAAATTCCACCCCTAAATGAGGATCGATACTAAACGGGTCGCCTTTCAGCAATACATTCCGTTTGCCATCAGTAGTAAGATCTAAATTAACTTCTGCTAATGCTCCCCATTTTTTCCCAAAATTGAAAGTTCTGGCTGCACCGAATATAAAACGGGGTAAAGTTATTTCTGTGCTGCTGGTTGGAATAACATTTCCGGTCATTTTGAAAACCTCTTCCAGATTGTCGGTATAAAAAGTCCAGGAGTTTATTGTGGTGGTTATGTCACGGGCCATAACACCGAATTGCCACTTATCAACTTGGTAATGAGCCGCCAAATCAATACCAAAACCCCAGGCACTGGCAAAATCGCCTCCTATGCGTCGGATTATTTTGGCATTACCACCCACGCTCAACCCCTTAATAGCCAATCGGCGGGCATACGTAAAAGTTACCGCATAGTCGGCCACCGAAAACGACTGAATGCGATCGAACCGAATATTTCCATCGTTATCAATCAAAGCCAGCGTGTTTGGTATGTTGTCAACACCAAAACGAATCAAGGAAATGCCAAAACTTGAGTTTTCATCCGGTTTAAAGGCAATAGCGCCAAAATCGTATTGCGATAGCCCGGCAAAATATTCGGAGTGCATCAACCCCAAATTTATTGATTTGTTTAAAGTAACCAATGCTGCAGGATTCCAGTAAACGGATGTTACCCCTGACGCAGAAGCAACCGTAGCATTTGACATGGCAAATGCTCGGGCTCCAACTCCAATACTTAAAAATTCATTCGAATACTTGGGTGCTGTTTTCGCAACAACCCAATTGCTGACCGTGCTGAATTGAATTAAAAGCAGGAATATGGTAATTTTTAGTTTCAATGAGTCCGTTTTAAAAAAGTAAAAATAGGAAATACCCAGTATTTGCAAATCCCACTCATCACTATTTATGTTATTGCCATCAATTTATATTAGTAGTAATCAAACAAGCATTTTAAAAAAAACACTGATGCTTACTTCGAATCAGCTGCCCCAGTTATCGCGGTCCAAGCTCCTATATTGAATGGCCTCGGCTAAATGGTGCGGAAGTATGGTTTCACTTCCTTCTAAATCGGCAATGGTGCGCGAAACTTTCAGAATCCGGTCGTATGCCCGTGCCGAAAGACCCACTTTTTCCATGGCCGTTTTTATCAATTGCGAACCGGTGGCATCCAACTGGCAATACTTACGGATAAGCCGGGTGCTCATTTGTGCATTGTTGTGAATTCCTGTAATATCTTTAAATCGCTCCATTTGCGTTTCCCGGGCTTTAGCTACCCGTTCCCGTATGGCATGACTGCTTTCCAACGCCTCTTTTCCCGAAAGCTTTTCAAACGGTACCGGAACCACTTCAATGTGAATGTCAATCCGGTCGAGCAAGGGACCTGATATTTTATTCAAATACTTTTGCCGGATCCCCGGTGAACAAACACAATCCTTTTCCGGATGGTTGTAATACCCGCAGGGACAAGGGTTCATGCTGGCTACCAACATAAAACTGGCCGGATACTCCACCGAGAATTTTGCTCGTGAAATGGTAATCACCCTATCTTCGAGCGGTTGACGCATCACTTCCAACACCGTGCGCTGAAACTCTGGCAATTCATCTAAAAAAAGTACTCCGTTATGAGCCAATGAAATTTCACCGGGCTGGGGATAAGTACCACCTCCGACGAGTGCTACGTCCGAAATCGTGTGATGAGGGCTTCGAAATGGTCGGGTGGTCATCAAAGCGGTATGGTTGTCAATTTTTCCGGCTACGGAATGAATTTTAGTAGTTTCCAAGGCTTCTTGCAACGTAAAGGGTGGCAGGATGGAAGGTATCCGCTTGGCCAGCATGGTTTTGCCGGCACCCGGAGGCCCAATCATTATGATGTTATGTCCACCGGCAGCGGCAATTTCCATGGCCCTTTTTACATTCTCTTGTCCCCTGACATCGGAAAAGTCGGTTTCATAGCTTTCAATACCTGCATAAAATTCTTCCCGGGTATTTACCACGGTAGGTTCAATGCTCAATTTCCCATTCAGGAAATCAACCACCTGGGTAATGTTTTCAACGCCAATTACATCGAGATTATTTACCACGGCTGCTTCGCGCGCGTTTTGTTTTGGAAGGATAAATCCGATAAAACCCTCCTCGCGTGCTTTTATGGCAATGGGCAACACTCCTTTTATGGGATTAAGGCTTCCGTCGAGCGAAAGTTCGCCCATGATGATATATTTTTCCAGCTCTTCCGATAAAACCAGACCTGAAGCCGCCATCATGCCCACAGCTAAGGTAAGATCATAAGCAGAACCCTCTTTGCGTATGTCGGCGGGCGCCATGTTGATGACGATTTTTTTGCCCGGCAATTCAATACCGTTATTTTTAAGTGCGGCATTAATCCGTTGCTGGCTCTCTTTCACGGCGCTGTCGGGCAGCCCAACCAGATGAAAGGCAATACCGGTGGAAATATTCACTTCAACAGTTATGGTTGTGGCGTTGATTCCAAAAACAGCGCTTCCGTAGGTTTTTACTAACATTAATTTTATATTATTCCGGAGTTATTCTTATTGTACGGATAAGGTCGTTGCCAAATTTAATAAAATTAATTTGTAGCTACAGTTATTGTGCAACAATTTAAAGTGAGAATTAATTTCACAAAAAAACCCAACCAAATTTAATTGGATGGGTTTCCTATATGCAAATTAAAAGCTTTCAAATCCATCATCGCTTTCGTGCGACATGACAATATTCACCCCTTTACCCATTTTGGCTGATGGCTTTGGTTTTGAAACCACTGCAGGTTTAACCGGTTCCGGGGTGGTAGTTTTTGCTTTGCTTACCACAGGTTTCGGTTTGATTTGCATTAGGGGCTTTTCAAAACTTGTGGGTTTGCTCACCGGGATTTTATAAGCAGGGGTCTGTCTCGGTTTAGTTTCAGCTGCACTTTGTTTCGCCGTGGAGGTTGGTTTGTGGAATTGTTTGGTTGAACCTTTTAAACTAAAAAAGGTAAGATTATCCTGCAAATTTTGGGCTTGGGCGGATAACTCTTCTGAACTGGCTGCAAACTCCTCGCTGGAAGCGGCATTGCGCTGAGTTACGTTATTCAACTGCTGAACGGCTTGATTCACTTGATCCACTCCATTCGATTGCTCGGCACTGGCCGCCACAATTTCCTGAACCAGTTTCGATGTTTTTTCGATATTAGGTAACGTTTCGGCTAACTTCTTTTCGGAGCCATCTGCCAGATTAAAACTCTGACTGGCCAAGGCAACAATTTCATCGGCGGCTACTTTACTGTTTTCAGCCAGTTTGCGCACCTCAGCAGCCACCACGGCAAAACCCTTTCCGTGATCACCGGCCCGGGCTGCTTCCACTGCAGCGTTTAAGGCCAATATATTAGTCTGTAAGGCAATATCGTTTATCACTTTAATCTTTTCAGCAATGGTGCGGTTGGCCGTTAACGATTCGGTCGAACTTTGTGCTACTTCGGTAATTCCTCCAGCGGCTTTTTTCGAAATGGCTTCCGTTTGCCGGGCATTGTCGGCATTGTTTTTTACGTTGGCCGAAATCTGTTCTAACGTTGATGATACTTCTTCCAACGATGCTGCTTGCTCGTTAGCTCCCTGTGCCAAATTCTGCGAACCATTGCTCAATTCTTTTCCCGCTTGGTTGATCGATGCTACCGCTTCCGTTAATTCCCTGATTACTTCATTCAATTTATCAAGGGTATTTTTTGTAGCATTGGCCATTACACCCAATTCATTGTTTACCGATAGCAGTTCTTCAGGTACTTTTTGGTCCAACTTTCCTTCGCCTAACAATCGGATGTTTTCAACCAAGCCCAATAAGGGGTTGCGAATTTTTATTTTCATGTAATAATAAGACCCTACAATAAATAACATGGCAACTGGGAAACCCCAAAGCACATGGATTATTCCTTTATTTCCAGAAAAATAAGCCAGATAAATGATAAATGAATAGGATACCCCTAGCATCATGACAAGGGTAGTAAAGAACGAGTTTTTAAAAAATAACCGTGCAAACAAATAAGTCATTGGAATGCCAACAGCAAAAAGAATCAAAGCAAAAAGGATAAAGTGGTTCATAATATAAAAGTATTAGTTTACTACTAATTTTGGCTCAATTCCATTAACGAATAACCATGAAATTATGTTTAAAGTTATTTTATTTTTTCTAAAAACCCAGTTAATGCTGCATTCACTTTTTCCGGTTCTTCAATAAAACCCATGTGCCCCGAATTGTTAAGCCATTTTACCCGGATGTGAGAATTTAAAAGCACCATTTTTTCGGCGGCTTCTCCCGATATAAAATTGTCATTTTTTCCAAAAATAAAAAGCAGGGGCTCTTTAAAGTGACGAATCAGTTCTTGCCGGTCGGGGCGTTTCATCATACCACGAATTAATGCACATACTCCTTTTGGATTATGGGTAAGTGCCCTATGGCTCATTTCATTCAAAAGTGGTTTAAATAGGTCCACATTTTCCGGTGCAAAAGTCTTAGGTAGATGATTGTCAATAATTTGATGCAAGGAACCGTTTTCAATCAGTTCTATTTCCTGCAATCTTAATTTCTTTTTTTCCTCCGTATCGGCATAAACGGAACTGTGAAAAAGTACCAAACCGCTCACCATATCAGGAAACAACTGGGCAAAAGCCAGCATTACATAGCCACCCATGCTATGGCCAACCAGTACACATTTTTCAACAAGCAACTCCTGGAGCAATGCATTAACTGCTTGGGCCATCAATTCCATGGAATGGGTTTCAGCAAAAACCTCACTTTGTCCATGACCCGGGATATCGGGAATAATTATGCGGTAATTGGTTGCTAACTGTTGGGCAAAACTATGCCAAACCTCTTTTGTTTCAAGGTATCCGTGAAGTAGCACCACCGGGAACCCCTTGCCTTGTTCGGTGTAAGAAATTTTTTTTCCGTTCCAGATAAATTCATTCATACCTGCCAATTTGAATCCTTAAAAATACTAAAAGGGATGGTTAAAATAGCTTGATACATCTAATTATTAAATATTTCGTGTTTCAAAACTCTAAATTCTAATTTTTAACTTATGAATTAACAGTATGCTACATAAGTTACTTTTTAAAGTTGCTAAAAACAAAAAGGAATGGTAATTTTCTCCCATCTAAAATTTTAAATTTAAAGCTATGTTTCAAAAAGAAGTATATATCCGCCGCCGGGCCGATTTAAAAAAACTGGTCACCAAAGGAGTTGGATTATTCCTTGGTAACGTGGAATCTCCCATGAATTATACCGATAATACCTACCATTTTCGTCAGGACAGTTCCTTTCTCTATTTTTTTGGAATTAATCATCCCGGGTTGGCTGCTGTGATTGATTTTGAAACCGGTGAAGAAACACTTTTTGGCAACGATGTGGAAATTGAAGACATTATTTGGATGGGAGTGCAACCGTTGCTTAAAGATAAAGCTACCCAAGTAGGTGTTGGAAATTCAGCGCCATTTAAAATGCTGACCGATGCGCTGAAATCAGCAGTATCAAAAGGGAGAACCGTTCATTTTTTACCTCCTTACCGAGCTGAAAACAAGATTTTACTTTCCGAACTTTTGGGAATTCATACCTCGCAACTTAATGAGAAACGGTCACTGGAACTGGTAAAAGCCATTATAAAATTGCGCTCAATAAAAGATGCGTTTGAAATTGATGAAATTGAAAAAGCTTGCGCCATTGGATACGAAATGCACCTGGCATCCATGAAAATGGCTGTAGCCGGTGAAACAGAACAACGCATTGCCGGAACCGTTGAAAGCATTCCGTTTAAACACGGTGCCCGAATTGCATTTCCGGTTATTCTTTCTCAAGATGGCCAAACATTGCACAACCATTACCACAGCGGAATTTTACAAACCGGCCGGATAATGATTACCGATGCAGGAGCTGAAACCGCCATGGGTTATGCCTCTGATTTTACCCGGACCGTGCCGGTGAATGGAAAATTCACCCAAAAACAAAAAGAAATTTACCAAGTGGTTTTGAATGCCAATAATTATGCCACATCAGCTGCTAAACCCGGAATAACCTATCAGTCGGTTCATTTGGCTACAGCCAAAGTAATTGCTCAAGGTTTGAAAGATATTGGATTGATGAAAGGCGATGTGGATGCTGCGGTAAAAGCTGGGGCTCACGCGCTGTTTTTCCCACATGGCTTAGGGCACATGATGGGATTGGATGTTCACGATATGGAAGATTTGGGTCAGATTTATGTGGGTTACGATGAAGTTACCCGGCCTATCGACCAGTTTGGTGCCGCCTACTTGCGCCTAGGGCGTAAGCTGGAGACTGGATTTGTTATTACCAACGAACCCGGTATTTATTTCATTCCTGCCCTGATTGATAAATGGCACCACGAAAAAATAAACCACGATTTCATCAACTTTGAAAAGGTGAACCAATACCGTGATTTTGGCGGAATCCGGCTTGAGGATGATTTGCTAATTACCGATTCCGGTTGTCGGTTGCTGGGCAAACGCATTCCTATTACCGTGGAAGAAATTGAGGCTACCGTTGGGAAATAATTCGATTAAGAATTCTTTAGATATAAAGCGTCGGATTAAATCTCCGACGTTTTTTCTTGCAATTAGTTTATAAATTACCGGCTAATTGAAACCTTCCTATTTGTCTTTTGTATATTCTTTTTCGAAGGATCAAAAATGTAATAATTTTGAAAGATGGCAACAGGCAAATTTCCCTGTACCCCGGTAAAATTAGCTTGTACCCAGTATCCCAGAAGTTTGGTTTGGTTCAAGCGGTAATAATTAATTCTACCGGCAATAATACCGAACTGGGTTTGCTCCGCATGGTTCAGGTAGGTTTCTTGAATTTGTTTTAGCTGAATAAATCGCAATTCCATTCCATCTAAAATAGGCTTGTAAACCCGTTTCATGGTTGAATTGGCCATGGTATCGAATTCCATCCGTGCCACAGCAAGGTTTTTGTTTTGTTCTGCAACCTGAAGATTTAGTTCCGAAAGTTTAGCTTGGTACAACGAATCATATTCCATTTGCAGCCATTGCAGACTATCTGCCCCAACAACGGGAAGGAATGGGGAAATGGAAATAAACCGATGCACCGTACACCCATTGTTTTTAAATTCCATTGTTACTATTTCTGGCTTGATAACCCGATTGCATGCCAATAAAACTAAAAGCAAACCAAATAGCAATAAGCGGGGTTTTAAAAAAATTGTTGTTTTCAAAAATAGCTTTATCCGTTAAATAATGATTTTAGGACAAAATATAAACCTTTTGTAGAATCTCCAATTTAATTGTTGCAAAAAGTTTGCAATTGTTTTATGGTTTTGTAATTTTAAAATTCTACTACGTGCAAAGGGAATCTATTTTATTTTGATAAATATTGTGTTTTATGGTACAAGAATCGGACAATAAAAGGGTGCGGAAACTATCCTACAAAATTGGGTTAATGATACTTGTGACTCAGGTCATTGCTTTTGTGGGTCTTGGGGTTTTTTATATTAACCGGTTCACCAATCAAATTGATGCCGGTATAAGCCAAAAATTTTCAACCCCGGGGTATCTAATGGCTAAAGGAATGCTTCGGTACCAAACCGTCCAGGATAAAAAAACCATGGAAAGCTTGTTGGACGAAGTAATTGATAATTGCATGATTATAGGAGCCAATGGAAAAGTTTATTATTCCATGGATCAGCAATATCAGGATAAAACCATTGCTGAAATTACTTTTTTAAATTCATTTGATGAATTGACAAAGGAGACTAAAGAAAACACATTTATTGAAAAAGAGGAAGATGGCAAAACCTTTTTATATGCCATTGAACCGCTGAGACTCGATGATGGGAAGTTTTTAGGATACCTTTTTATTAAGGCGCACATGGAACGCATTGTTGATGAAAAGCGCTCCATTGCATGGATGTTTGTTATTGGCTCCCTCCTGTGTATCATTTTAACCTCCGTGGTAATTATACTCATGTTCAACCGATGGTTTGCAGTTAAAATTGAGGATATTGTGGGCCGCATTGCAGCCGTGGCTAAAGGTAAACCGGTTGATATTCTTAGTGTGGAAGAAAACGACGAGATTGGGGTTATAAAAAAATCAATTAATGAACTGATAAAAGGAACCGAAGGCCGGGTTATTTTTGCTGACGAAATAGCCAAAGGGAATTTTGATGCCGATTATGAAGCTCTTAGTAATGAGGATTTGGTGGGAAAATCGTTGCTTAATATGCGCGATAATTTAAAACATGCCCAACAATTAGAACTAGAAAGACAAAAGGAAACGGACATTCAAAACTGGGTAACCAAAGGTCTGGCCAATTTTGCCGATATTTTGAGGCAAGATAACGACAACATTGAAAAGCTATCGTATGCATTCATTATAGAATTGATTCATTATATGGATGCCAACCAGGGGGCTCTTTTTGTTATTAATGATTCCGACCCTGACGATATTTACTTTGAAGCATCGGCCGCCATGGCTTATGAGCGAAAAAAGACCGTTGATTCTAAATTCCGGTTGGGAGAGAGTTTAGTGGGCAGGGCAGCCTACGAAAAGGCAACCATTTATATGATTGAGGTTCCACAGGATTATGTAAAAATAACTTCCGGCTTAGGCGAAGCAAACCCAAATTGTGTATTGCTGGTTCCTTTAATAGCCGACAAAGAGGTAGTAGGAGTAATTGAATTGATATCATTCATTCAGTTTGAAACTTATCAGATACAATTTGTTGAAAAACTTGCAGTAAGCCTTGCTTCTACGTTGATTAATGTAAAAGTGAATGAACGGACCGGCCGCCTGTTGAGTGAGTCACAAAAGCAACGCGAAGAGCTGATGGCACAAGAAGAGGAAGTACGCCAAAACCTTGAAGAAATGACCGCTATAAAAGAGGAAGCGGCCCGAAAAGAAGAGGAGATGAATAGCTTATGGAGAGCCGTAAAAGAGGAGAATTGTGTCGCAATTTATGAACTTCAAGGAACAATACTGGAAGCCAACAACCAATTCATAGAAACATTTGCGGAAAAAATCTTTGATAAGAATAATATGAACATTAAAGACATTCTTAAATCAGGATTCGTAAGCGAAGCAGCGTATCATGAATTTTGTCAGAAAGTAGATAGCGGGCGGAATCAGAAGATTACTATAGAACTTTCAAAAGAGGGAACCACATACCGCTTTATGCAATCGCACGTTCCAATGAAAAACAGCTCCGGAAGTATTGATAAAGTTATGAGCATCGGAATGGTTGTTAAATAAATTATGTGTTATGTTGTACAAAAGAAATTCGTTTTTATATAATGGGGTGGGGTTTATTTTAATAGGCTGTTTCTGTGCGCTTTTAACCAGTAGTTGCAGTACCAATGAAACCACGGAAACAAAAATTACTGATTTAAAAATAAAAGAATCCACATCTCAGGTAAGGTTTATTGGGCAATGGTTAAACGAGGGAAAAAGAGAAAAACTGGTGCGCGATTTTTCACGAAAATATGAATTCGAAAATCAAGATGTTACAGTAGTACTTAAATTTCCGGAGGAAATTTACTTTGATAGGAGTGATATTTTTAGCAACCAGCGGTTCATCTCCAAAATCATGGTAGAACCCAATCCGGAATGGGATATTATAAGAATAAACGACCAATTTGAAGAGGTGGCTACTTTTAGCAATGACCCAGAATGGGCCAAAAAGTATCTGGTAGATTTTTCATCCATTCCTGAATTCAAAAAAAACACATTACCCCAGCTATTGTCCGAGGAAATAAAAAACCGATGGGGTGGTATTATTCCCGGGCCATTTATTGAGGGTCAATACTGGGCTCTTTGGAGCAACTCCGAGGTAGCCAAAAAAATAGGTGTCACCATAAAACAGTATGGTATGACAGCCAATGATTTAGTAACCTACATAAAAGCAGCAGCTGCGCATAACAAAAATAACCCCGGAGATTATATCGTGCCCATTCACGATGCCTCTGATTGGAGAACGGCTTTTGCCATGGCTTATCAGTTTTATGTATCGGAATTAAACGATCCAAAGGAATTATTGACTTCTCAAATAACTGAAAAAAAACTATTGGCGTGGCATAAAACATTAAAATTATTAGAAGAAATATCTGTTTACAATCCCTGTGATCCGAATCTATCAAACGTAAACTGGAGCGATTCAAGATTTGATTTGCTGAATGAAAAATGCTTATTCTATAGCAATGGTGCTTGGATGTATAATATATGGGAAGGAGAAAATCCACAAAAAACCAAAAATTGCATTCCTAATGAATTTCCCACGTTCCAGAGTGTTGACATTTATCCGGGAGCCTACCAAATTATGTGGGCTGTATTAAAAAATTCACCGAATAAAGATAAAGCCGTCGATTTCTTATTGGCCATGAATACTCCCGATATTGCTGAAATGTGGGTTCAATATACCAAATGCCCAACCGGCATAAAAGGTAAACTCACCGATGTCTCGTTTGGGTCCGATCAATTTGAAGAGTTTTCGTATTACATTCAAAACCATTATGGTAAAAACACATACCGTTTTACTGAAGTGGTAAGTCAATACATGATTGGGAATAGCGATAACCTAAGTACCCATTATAGGGATGTATTATTGGGAAAAATGACTGCTGATGAAGCCATGCGGTTGATCCGGCAATCTATTAGACGGTAATTTTTGAGGTTTTGGCTTTGCTTAATTTAACGAATTGAAAGCATCAGGAAAGCACTTCATTTTCCCTATTTGCGAAAAGCACGTTCCACTCATTTTATCGCGAAAAACTCCGCATTACATGAACCCCGCTTCGTAAAATCAAGGTGGCAATAATAGGAATAAATACTACGTTGTATTCTTGAGGAATGATAAACCACCCCAGCAATACCAATGTATTTAGAACTACGAATATGCGGGAACCCCAGGCATAACATAGGCCTTTTTTTGAGTTTATACAAAAAACATAAACAAGATATAATGGATTTGCCCAAACAAGATTCAGGTTCCCGGCAGTGGCATCG
>JAIFNJ010000110.1 GCA_020047835.1 Bacteroidota bacterium | reverse complement strand
GCGACTCGTGCGGCGTGTGATGATAATGTTTGTCTTCGCCCCAGAATACATTGAAATACAAACGGAACATATAAAAGGCAGTGATACCGGCAACTAAGAACTCTATTCCGAAAAGGAATTTGTTGTGCTCAAAAGCGGCTACCAAAATTTCATCTTTACTGAAGAATCCCGAAAGGAATGGTATTCCGGCAATAGTAAGCGTAGCTATTAAAAAGGTAATGTGGGTGATGGGCATGTATTTACGCAAACCTCCCATATCATACATATAATTGCTGTGCACCGCATGAATAACCGAACCGGCACCCAGGAATAACAAGGCTTTAAACATGGCATGGGTAAACAAATGGAACATGGAAGCCATATAACCCACTCCATGTTCACCACCGTAGCCGGAAACCCCCAAGGCAAGCATCATATAACCAATTTGTGAAAGCGTTGAAAAGGCCAGCACCCGCTTAATATCGAACTGGGTAATGGCTATAACGGCAGCAAATAGCGAGGTAAATGCACCTATATAAGCAATAATGGTTAACACATCGGTTGCCCAGAAGTGATATACAACAAACATACGGGCAACCAGGTAAACCCCGGCAACCACCATGGTAGCTGCGTGAATTAATGCTGAAACCGGCGTTGGGCCTTCCATGGCATCGGGCAACCAAATATGGAATGGCATCATGGCCGATTTACCGGCACCTCCCATAAATACCAAAAGCATGGCCCACGAAACAACCGATAATCCCATAAAGGTGATTCCCGTGAACGATGCTACCGGTGATGTTTCCGGATTGGTTAACACACCGAAATCAAAGGTTTTGGTGTAATAGGATAATATGAGTATCCCCAGTAAAAAGCCAAAATCGGCAAATCGGGTTACAATAAATGCTTTTTTGGATGCGGCTACCGCCGATGGCTTTTCATAGTAATATCCAATCAAAAGGAACGATGAAACTCCAACCAACTCCCAGAAAATATACATTTGGAAAATATTGGTAGCCAATACCAATCCCAACATGGAGAAGGTGAACAGCGATAAAAATGAGAAGAACCTTGAGAATCCTGGGTCCCCTTTCATATAGCCAATGCTGTAAATATGCACCATAAACGAAACGGTGGTCACTACTACCAGCATCATTACCGATATGGGGTCAAGCAGCACACCCATGCTTATTTTAAACCCGGCTGTAAAAGCCAACCAATCGTAATTGAATGGAATAATAGTTTGGTAAACATCGCCTACCAGTCCCACTCCCCAAAAGTAATTAATGGCTGTTATGTACGATAGGATGGTAATAATTCCCAAACCTACGGTTCCAATAATACCTGAAATCAGTGGTTTGTATTTGCTGCCGGTTAATCCTATTACTAAAAATAGAAGGAAAGGCAGTACGGGGATTAGAAAAGTATAATTAAAAGTACTCATATCAGAGGATATTTCTTTTTACCTAATTAATATTTCATTTCATCAACATGGTCCACTTCAATGGAATTGAACTTGCGGTAGATATTTATTATCAACGCAATAGCAACAGCTGCTTCGGCAGCTGCAATGGCAACTATAAAAAGTGCAAAAAAGTGGCCTTGCATCTGGTCGGGATAAAGAAAACGGTTGAATGCCACAAAGTTAATGTTCACAGCATTCAGCATCAGCTCTACCGACATAAGGATGGTAATCAGGTTGCGGCGGATAATAAAACCCGCTACCCCGGTAAAAAACATAAGGGCACTTACAATTAAAAAATAGTGCAATGGTATTGTGTGTTCCATAGTCGTTATTTTGATTCAGTTTCTGAAACGGTATCTTGTTTTTTTGCCACAATAATGGCACCGATAAGGGCAGCCAAAAGCAAAATACTGATTACCTCAAAAGGCAATGCGTATCCGTTGTGTCCGGTGCTTACCAATTGGTTTCCAATGGCTTTAACATCGTTAACCATAGGTGTGGTTGGTTTGGCCGAAAAGTTGTAAGTAAGCAAAGTGCTGATAGAAATAGCCGCTCCCAGAACACCTACTCCAATTCCTGCTATCAGATTTCCTAATCCCGGTTTTTCAAACTTGTGGTTTATGTGGTGTGTCAGTAATATGGAAAAGATGATTATCACCACAATACCTCCGGCATACAATGCGATTTGAACCCCTGCCAGGAACTCGTAATTGAGCCAAAAATACAAACCGGCTGTTGATATCAATACAAAAAGCAGGAAAGTGGCAGCCCTTAAAATCCGACGGCTGGTAATGGTGAGTATCGAAAACACCATAATCATGGCCGCGAATAGCGTAAACATTATTTGTTGTAAACTCATCCTTTTACTTCTTTTTTAATGGTTGAACCCGGTTTATTTAGAACTTTAGTAAGCTTGCTCCGATCGAATACAGCATGTTCAAAAGTTTGCCCCCATGTTATGGCATCCGACGGGCAAGTCTTGATACAAAGCCCGCAAAAAGTACACATCGATAAATGATAAATGTGTTTATCGACAATCCGAACGGCTTTACCTTCAGCGTTTGTCTCTTTTTTGGTAAGGATTTGGATGGAGCCGTTGGGGCAATTGTTTTCGCAGATTCCGCATCCAGTGCAACGGTGCTGGTTGTTATCGTCGTGAGGCATGATCACTTCGCCTTTGAACTGGTCGAACATTTTTAAGGTTGCCCGGTTTTCAGGATATTTTTGTGTCACTATCTCGCGCGGTTTGAAAAAGTAGCCATTGGTAATCTGCATCCCTTTTAAAAGGGTTTTGACACCACGGCCTATTTCTGAAAAGTAATTGAAAAATGCATTCATACGTTTCTTAAAAATGCCATCCCATCATTACCAGGAAAGCTATTAATACAATATTGAATAAATTGATTGGCAATAAATATTTCCATTCCAAGGTCAATAACTGATCAATCCGTAAACGCGGAAAAGTCCATTTGAACAACATGATGATGTAAATCACAAAGAATGTTTTACCAAAGAACCAAACTACTGGAGGAACAAAGTCCATGATGTGATTGAATTGAGTATCCACCCCAAAATGCAACGGCATCCAACCGCCTAAGAATAAAGTGGTAGCCAAAGCAGCGGCCAGGAACATATTCATGTATTCGGCCAAAAAGAAAAAGGCAAACCGAATACCCGAATACTCCGTATGAAAACCTGCCGTTAATTCCGATTCAGCTTCCGCTAAGTCGAAAGGACCTCGGTTGGTCTCAGCTGTGGCGGCAATTAAAAATATTACAAACGAAATAAAAGCAGGAATGTGGCCTTTAAAAATCCACCATCCGTTGGCTTGGCTTTCCACAATTACTGAAAGCTGCATGGAGCCTGAAAAGATGATGATGGCCAACATGGACAAACCCACAGAAAGCTCATAACTGATGATTTGAGCACCACTCCGCATAGCGCCTAGGAGCGAATACTTGCTGTTGCTCGACCATCCGGCCAATAAAATACCAACTACCCCGAGCGAAGTTACCGCTAAAATGTAAAACACACCAATATTAAAATCCATGGCATGCAATCCTTTAGCAAATGGCAAGGCGCCAATGGCCATCATAGAGGCAATGATTACAATAAAGGGCGCTAAGTTGAAAAGGAACTTATCGGCGTTTTTAATGATAAAAATCTCCTTGAACAGCAATTTAATTAAGTCGGCAATGGTTTGAAAAATACCTTGAGGACCTACCCTATTTGGACCCAAACGGTTCTGGATAAAAGCGCAGACCCTTCGCTCCAAATAAACCAATGCCAAACCCAATAAGGCGTAAAACATCAGAAAAACCAATCCTACCAACACCAACTCGGATACTAAAACCCAGGCTGGCGACATTACACCCGATAACAACTGGTGTATGGATTGTGTAAATGAACTAAAATCGTATATACTAAATGCCATAGTCTGTTCGTTTAACGGTCAATATCAGGAATAACTAAGTCGAGTGAGCCGCTGATAGCAACTAAGTCGGCAATTTTATGGCCACGAGCCAATTTGTCGATGATAAACAGGTTGCTGAAATTTGGGGTACGGAAGCGCATCCGGTCGGGGAATTTTTCACCCGTACTTACTGCATAAACCCCTAATTCACCACGTGCTGTCTCTACCCTTTGGTAATATTCCCCTTCGGGAAGTTTTATGATGGGTTTCATTTTAACAGTATAATCTCCATCTGGAATCTGGTCCACCAGCTGTTCCAAAATTTTAATAGATTCATACATTTCCAAAATACGAACCTGGTAGCGGGCAAAAGTATCGCCTTCGGTCATCAATATTTCTTTGAAATCGACCCTATCGTATGCACTGTAAGGTTCTGCTTTGCGAACATCGCAAGCAAAACCGGAGCCTCGTCCTGAAGGACCGGTTATTCCGTAAGAAATAGCATCTTCCTTGGTCATTATTCCAATGTTTTTTGAACGCTCTGTAAATATGACGTTCCCGGTAAGCAATTGGTCGTATTCGGGTAATTTTTTACGTAAGTAAGGAATCAATTCCTTAACACGGGTTTTAAAGTTAGGATGGATGTCATTCATCAAACCACCCGGGCAAATGTAGCTGTGTAGCAACCTTGAACCAAAACTTTCTTCGAAAATATCCAATATTTTTTCCCGGTCGCGTAGTCCATAAAAGAAGGTGGTTAACGCACCTAAGTCCATTCCAAAAGCAGCCCACCATAATTGGTGTGAGCCCAAACGTCCCAGCTCTGAAAGCATGGTACGGATTACTTTTACCCTTTCAGGAACTTCAATTCCCAATGCCTTTTCTACCAATAAGCTCACCGCTTCGTTGTTTGGGTGGGCCGATAAATAGTCCATCCGGTCGGTTAGGTGGATAATTTGCTGGTAGGTGTTGGCTTCACACATTTTTTCGATGCCCCGGTGGATGTATCCGCAATGAGGCACCACTTTATCAACAATTTCGCCTTTAAGGGAAAGCTCGAAACGCAAAACCCCATGGGTGGATGGGTGCTGAGGCCCCATGTTTATTACATACTGTTCATTCTCGCCGAGAATTACTTCTGCTTTTTCTACCATAATTAGCGGGCTAGAATTCAATTATATTAACGTTATCTACAAAGTCTTTTCGTAGGGGAAATCCTTGAAAATCGTCCTCAAGGAATAACCGCCGCATATCGGGGTGGTTGGTGAACCGGATTCCCAATAAATCGAAAATTTCTCGTTCAAAAAATTCGGCTGCAGCCCAAATATCCGAAACAGTATCCAAAATGGCGTCTTCTCTATTAGATGCTGAAGCTTTCAATACGCAGGCATGGTTTAGGCTTGTTGAGCGTAAATGATACACCACTTTTAGTTCTCCTTTTTGGTCAATCCCTGTTTGGTTGCACAGAAAGTCGAATTGGGTTTCGGAATTATCTTTTAACGCTTTTGCCACTTGATGCAATTCGTTGGCAGGAACTACCGCCTCAACAAACTGAGGATTGGTATTGAAAACAGCATTGGGGGCCAATTTGGCTATGGTTTGCTGCAATGTGGTTTGGTCCATACGTTGTGAATTTATCAAATAAAGTTATTTCTGGTTTCCATCCGGTTCTCTTTGCTTTCGGCTTTAATTTTCCGTTGAAGCTGTAATACTCCATATATTAAAGCTTCTGGTCGAGGAGGACAGCCGGGGATGTAAACATCTACTGGAATTACATGGTCAACACCGCGGACCACTGAATAGCTATTGGTATAAAAAGGACCGCCGGAAATGGCGCATGCTCCCATGGCAATTACATATTTTGGGTCGGCCATTTGGTCGTACAACCGTTTGAGCACAGGAGCCATCTTGTGTACAATAGTTCCAGCTACTACAATTACATCGGCTTGGCGTGGCGATGCCCGGTAAACCTCTATTCCAAAGCGGGCAAAATCATGCCTTGCAGCTCCGGCCGCCATCATTTCAATACCACAGCAGCTGGTAGCAAAAGTCAATGGCCAAATTGAATTTGAACGTCCCCAGTTAATTACATTATCAACGCTGGTAAGCAGAATATTGCCTCCTGATTTTTTAAAGATTTCCAACGAATCGTTGTCGTTGAAATCTTCGTATTCCATCGATTTGATTTTTATACCCATTTAAGTGCTTTTTTCTTCCAGGCATAAGCAAGGCCAAGTCCTAGAATGATAAAGAATATAATAATTTCAATAAAAGCCGACATCCCTATATCTTTCATTACTGTTCCCCATGGATAGATAAATACAATTTCCACGTCGAACACCAAATAAATAATAGAAAATAAATAGTAACCCACGTTGAATTGAGTCCATGCTCCATCTTTTACAGGTATTCCGCACTCGTAGGGTTCAAATTTGGCCTTATTCCACGATTTTGGGGCAGCAAAAGTGGAAAACACCACGGCACCGCCGACCAAAACAAGTCCTAAAACAAAAAACAGAAGTAATGATTCGCTGCTCATAATAGTTGTGTATTCAAGCGTTATGATGAAATTTTTGTGGGCGTAAAATTAAAAGCTTTATTTTCAAATCCACAGTTATCAAACCTGTTATTGCTCAATCAAATATCTGATTTATATCTAAATAGTTATCTATCAGCATATTTATAGCTGGAGGGTGTTGTAAAGCATCAAAATATGTGTGAAAATCATATCATTAAATGACATTTGTTAGGAATTCATTGAAAATTATCAAGAATAAGTAAGATCAATATCAAACGCGGGTTTAAGATAGATCAATGGAAAGGATGTAAAATGCATGTTGTAGCAAGTCTAGAGTTTGATAAATAGCTTCTTTTTGAATAAAAAATATGCAGGAATGAAATTTATTGTAATATAAAGCAACGCATAAATAAAACTTACGAACTTCATACTTAATCCTGCCCAATCTCCAAAACTCATGAAATGCACGTTAAGTGATACTTCACCAATTGGAATCCGATAGAATAAAAAGGTTAGCAAATCAGATAGAACATAAATAGTTATGGCATTAGCTCCAAAAATAATTCCAATTCCCGCAAATTTTTTGTATCCCAAGCCATCAATTAGAAACAAGAGTGAGGCTAAGGTCATAGAAGCTAATCCCGATGTTACCAATACATAGGAACTGGTCCATAAGTTTTTGTTTATAGGAAAAACCAAATCCCACCAATAACCGAGAATACTCATGATGAAGCCCAGTGTAAAAATCCAGATATTTTTTTTATCTTGAGCTAATTGGCTTAATAACAAAGTGCCAACAAGCATTCCAATAATTCCCGTAGCTATAGCCGGTATGGTGCTGAACAAGCCTTCTGGGTCCCAGGTTCCTTGCCACATATGCCCCGGCAAAAATTTCCCATCGAACCAAGCCGCTAGATTGATACCCGGTTCAAGCACAGCTTTTTCATACCCAGGTGTTGGAATCAAAGTCATGGCCAACCAATAAAAGACCAGAAGAATACCTGCAACAGTGACTTGGGTTTTCCATCGGGAGTAAAGAAAGAAAACAGAACAGATTAAGAATACTACCGCAATCCGCTGCAAAACCCCAGCTATACGGATATCTTTAAAGCTGAGACTTAGTATTATAGTTAAAAGTACGCCAACACCAAATATTTTAAGGGAACGCCCAACTATTTTTTGGACCATTTTATTCTTATTTGCCCCTTGGTCGATACGCTTAGAATAGGCCAGTGCAATGGAAACACCAACAATAAAAAGAAAAAATGGAAAAACAAGATCGGTTGGGGTAAGGCCATTCCATTTGGCATGCAGTAATGGGGAATACACATGATCCCAGCTACCCGGGTTATTTACTAAAATCATTGCTGCAATTGTAAATCCCCGAAAGGCATCCAATGAAAGTAACCGCTGATTCTCCATGATTTATTCAATTGAATTTAACATTATTTTAGGAAATTCTTTTTGTGCTCGGTCGTAATCTTCAGGAATTCCTATGTCGATAAAGTAGCCATCGCTGAAAAAGGCCTGCATATCGAATTGCAAAACACTTTGCTCCATTATATCTTTTTCAAATGAAAATTTGGAAGGTAAATTTGGATTACTGAATAAGGCTCTGTTCAATACATATACACCTCCATTTATCAATCCTTTGGCAACCGGCTTCTTCTCGTTAAAGGCAGTGATCTGTGTCCCTTTCAATACAACTGTTCCGTACCTATCGAAGTTTTGCATGGGTTTGAGCGACAAGGTTAATCGGGATCCACTAAGCTGATGATGAGCGTATAGGGCATCTAAATCCACATCAAAAAAAGTGTCACCGTTGAGCAGGAATACATCATCGCTTTTGGTCAATTGGAGTGCATTGGCAATAGCGCCTCCTGTTCCCAACGGTTCATTTTCAATGGCATACTCAATTTCAATACCTAAATAGTTGGTTCCAAAAACAGCTTCAATGACTTCGTATTTATACCCTACTGCCAAGATCACCCTTTCAATGGGGAAGCGGGTCAGGTATTGAAACACATAATGCAGGAAAGGCTTGCCATCAATAGGAGCCATGGGTTTTGGAATATCTTTTATAACGTCTTTCAGCCTTGTTCCCAAGCCTCCAGCTAAAATAATTGCTTCATTAATCATGGGTTCCAAATAAAGTTTCTTCTACAATCTCGCAAAAAATATGACCCAGCATGATATGCGATTCCTGAACCCTCGGTGTATCAGTTGATGGTACATTTAACAGGAAATCGGAAAGTTCTTTCATTTTCCCACCTGTTTTCCCGGTCATTCCTACGGTAACCATTTTTTTCTCACGGGCCACTTGAAGTGCTCTTACAATGTTTTCGCTGTTACCCGAAGTGGAAAAGCCGATAATTACATCGCCGGGTTTTCCAACACCCTTTACATAGCGGGAATAAATGTCGTTATAGGAATAGTCGTTAGCTACTGCAGTAACATACGAAGAGTTTACATGCAAGGCTTCAGCCTCAAGCGGTGGACGGTCGAAATAAAAACGGCCCGATAGCTCAGCGGCCAAATGTTGTGCATCGGCGGCGCTACCTCCGTTTCCGCAGAACAATACTTTTCCGCCTTTTTGATAACAATCCACAATGGCATCAGCAATTTGCTGAACAGTCTGCATTAGGGTTTTATCGTTAATAATTTGCTGCTTGGTGGCTATGGATCTTTCAATTATTTGCTGGATGTTTATGTTTTTCATCTGTTTATTTCATTGTTACTAAATGCAAAAGTAATCAAAGTAAGGATAGGATTGAAAGTGCACAAATAAATTTTATAAATTGATTACCCCATGGTCCAAGTCTGCAGTCCAGTGGTAACAAACTCATACCGTTTTACTTGTCCTCCGTTTTCTTCCAGCATTTTAATTACCTGATGACGTGTATTACCCGGGCAATAGAAAATCATGAATCCGCCACCACCGGCTCCCGATATTTTTCCACCATTAGCTCCAGCGGCCAATACTTTGGTGTAAAGTGCATCAATGGATGAGTTAGTAATGTTGTCGGCCATCCGTTTTTTTTGTTGCCAGCCATAATCCAAAATTTCGCCAATTTTATGCAATTCCCCTTTTAGCAGAGCTTCCTTCATGGTAGTGGCCTGTTGTTTGATGTTATGCATGGCTTCAATGGATTGCTCGTTTTTTGATTTCACATTTTGCCGCTGTGCCTCAATAATCTGTGCCGAAACCCGGCTGGTTCCAGTATAATAAAGGACCATGTTATAGGCGAGTTCACTTAAAATCTGGGGTTTAATACGAAGCGGATTTACAATCACTTTATCGTCTTTGTAAAACTCCATAAAATTTACCCCACCAAAGGTAGCGGCATATTGATCCTGTTTGCCGCCCGCCATATCCAAATCGATACGTTCAATTTCATAAGCTAAGTGCGCCAAATCGTATTCGCCCAATGGCAGGTTCAACCACTCGGCAAAGGCCCCCAGTATAGCCGTAACTAAGGTGGAAGAAGTTCCCAACCCTGATCCAGGAGGGGCATCCACATAAGTGGTTAAGGTAAAAGAGAGGGCTTTATGTGCAAAATCTTTAACCACGCGGTTGTAAATACCTTTCATTAAATCGAGGTTACCGTCGATGGCCAGATTGGGTAGACTTTCCAAGGTGTACGATTCTCCTTTATCCACCGCATTCAATACAATTTTACCATCGGTGCGGGGTTCAATGGTGGCGTAGGCATACATATTTATGGTGGCATTTAGGATGGCACCTCCGTACAAATCGCTGAATGGCGAAACATCGGAACCTCCACCGGCAAGTCCTATGCGGAGTGGGGCTTTACTTCGGATTAGCATATTTTTCAGTTAATTGATGGTAAAGATACTCTATAGTCCCAGTCATGGTGCTCCAGGCATATTTCTTTTTTTCTTCCAACAAGTTTTCAATGAATTCAGAACCCCGTTGGTTTTCAAAAAAATCGACCAATTTGTCGGCTATGGCTTTGGGATTGGGTTCTACCACATAGCCAACCTTCTGATCGGGGATGATTTCAGCCAATCCGCCTACGTTGGTCACCAGCATGGGTTTTTCAAAGTGATACCCAATTTGAGTTACTCCGCTTTGGGTGGCCGTTTTGTATGGTTGGGCAATAATATCGGCAACACCAAAATAAAGTCCAACTTCTGGGTCAGGTACAAAACGGTTATGCAATTCAATATAGTTGCGCAATTGGTATTTATCAATTAATTGAATGTATTTTTCTTCGTCGGTATAAAACTCCCCAGCAATCATGAGTTTCACTGATAGGTTTCTTAACCTTGCATCAGCGAAGGCCTCAATGAGCCAGTCCAATCCTTTGTAATCGCGGATTAATCCAAAAAAAAGGATATACCGAAATTCGGAATTCAATTTAAGTTTTTCAATTGCGGTTTCGCGTTCCACTTTTGCCCCAAAGTTGTCATATAGCGGATGTGGGCAAAAAGCCCTCGGTTTTTCGGTATCAAAGGTGTTCAAGTCGTTCAATACACTTTTCGACATGCCAACAAAAGCATCCACACTTTTAGCGAAATAGCTCGAGAATTGCATATCTCCTATGCGTTTCTCATGAGGAATAATGTTGTCGAGTATCGATATTACTTGGGTATGTTTGTTTTTCCTTGCAATACGGGCAATGGTCCCAAAACAGGGCGCCATAAACGGAAGCCAATATTTGATAATCAGAATATCAGGCTTTTGTTTTTTAATTTTCCTTCCCACCTTAATCCAGTTAAGCGGATTGATGGAATTGACCGACTGCTCTATATGCAAGCTATTGGGAGCTTCCCAATCGGCATACTGGGTTTTTCCCGGAAAAAGAAAACTTGGATATTGCAGTGTGAATGTCTCAATGGAAACGGTTGCTCCTTCTTCTAGAAACGCTTTAGCCAGCCTTTCGTTATATACAGCCAAACCACCTCGGTAAGGATAAGCTGTGCCTAAAATGACAATGCGTTTAATCATTGGCTTGTTTAAAAGTTATTGGCAGTAAAAGTATTAATTTTCTATTGCGTTTAACCTAATCTTGAAAATCTATATCTATGTTCTTAATCCTGTCTTGATAAAATTAAGTATTTTTATTTTCTCTGAAGGATGGAACCATTCAATACTCTTATCCCGGTTCCAATAGGTCATTTGCCGTTTGGCGTAATGACGCGAGTTTCTTTTAATCAATCGTATGGCTTCTTCCAAATCATATTCATGATTAAAATATCCAAAAAGCTCTTTATAACCTACTGTATTCAGCGAGTTTAAGTGTTTGTATGGAAAGAACTCTCGGGCT
>JAIFNJ010000024.1 GCA_020047835.1 Bacteroidota bacterium | reverse complement strand
CATTGCACTTTTCAACCGATATATGGAGTTCCGGGGTTGTTTTGCTAGGTTTGGTTTGCGTTAAAATATATGAATGGACTCACCTGTCAATATTTTTCTACGCCGACTCGTTTGCTGCCTTAGGAGTAGCTATAATTGTCTTGTTTGTTTCATATCGGTTGGGCAAAAAAGCCATCGATGTATTGCTTGACAAAGCTCCCCAAGAAACCATTGATAAAGTACAGCAGACCTTATCCACGTTTCCGGAAGTTAAATATTTCCATAGCTTAAAAGTAAGAACTGCCGGTGCCGATACATTTATTAAGTTTAACATTCATTTGGACCCCGATATGAACTTAAAGCAAGTGCATGAATTATGCGACGACATTGAAAAATCGTTGAATAACCTAATTGCACGAAGTGAAGTTTACATTCACGCTGAACCACAGGATTCTTGTCATTTAGATAATGAAGTAAAGGATGATTTATAATTTTATAACCCGTAAAAACAATTTAAAAAGATGATTATGAAAAAACAGATTGCTGAATTTATTGGAACCTTTTGGTTGGTGTTAGGAGGTTGTGGAAGTGCCGTTTTGGCTGCTGCATATCCTGAACTGGGAATAGGATTTGTTGGAGTATCCATTGCTTTTGGATTAACGGTGTTAACCATGGCTTATGCCATCGGGCATATTTCCGGTTGCCATTTGAATCCTGCTGTAACCATTGGTTTATGGATTGGAGGAAAATTTGATGGAAAAGAAGTGATTCCTTATATGGCTTCACAGGTATTAGGTGGTATAGCCGGAGCTGCTACTCTTTATGTTATTGCCAGCGGTAAACCGGGATTTGAAGTGGGCGGTTTTGCAGCGAATGGTTATGGTGCGCATTCACCCGGTGGATACAGCATGCTTGCAGCCTTGGTAACTGAAATAGTGATGACTTTTATGTTTCTTATAATTATTCTAGGAGCTGTTCATTCTAATGCACACAAAGGTTTTGCAGGTGTAGCGATAGGTTTGGGTTTAACGCTTATACATTTAATCAGTATTCCTGTAACCAATACATCGGTTAACCCAGCCAGAAGTACGAGCCAGGCTATATTTGCCAATGATTGGGCCATGGGTCAGCTTTGGTTGTTTTGGGTAGCACCCATTGTAGGTGCTATTTTAGCTGGAATTGTATTTAAGTACTTGGCACCCGAAAAAGAGTAATTCAAAAACGAACTTTTCTCATTAAAAATCTATACCAATGAATTTATTTCAAGCCATTATAATTGCTATTGTTGAAGGGTTAACCGAGTTCCTTCCAGTTTCGTCAACCGGACACATGATTATTACATCCACTATTTTGGGAATTGCCCAGGATGATTTTGTTAAGTTTTTTACAGTTGCTATACAATTGGGAGCCATTTTATCGGTTGTGGTACTTTATTGGCGTAGGTTTTTAATGAGTTTAAATTTCTACTTCAAACTCTTGGTGGCATTTATACCCGCAGCTATTTTTGGTATTCTATTCAGTGACCAGATAGATGCCTTACTTGAAAATGCTTTGGTGGTGGGTATTACGCTTTTTTTAGGTGGGGTTATATTTCTATTTGTCGACAAATGGTTCGAAAATGAAAAAGCTATGTCGGACGAAATGCCCAATTACAAAAAGTCGTTGATAATCGGCTTTTTTCAAACAATTGCCATGATACCCGGTGTTTCAAGGTCGGCAGCTACCATAATTGGAGGGCTAACCCAAAAATTGACCCGAAAAGCAGCCGCTGAATTTTCATTCTTTCTGGCTGTACCTACCATGTTTGCGGCTACTGCTAAAAAAGCCTACGACTTTTATAACCAAGGACTGGTGTTGGACCAACCGCAGATAAATTTGCTTATTGTTGGAAATATAGTGGCTTTTCTTGTGGCATTATTAGCCATAAAAGGTTTCATTGGATTCCTTACCAAGCATGGCTTTAAAGCTTTTGGGTATTATCGCATTGCGGTTGGTGCTATTATCATTATTATGATACTGTCGGGCATTAGTCTGACAATTTGATAATGCCCTTTTTTGTACGATTATTCGTTGAGTTTACACATTGGAATCTTAATTTTCAGTAACTTTTCTTAAATTTTTGAAATTTTCAAACTAAATAAAAAAGGAGGTTACCATGACATCAAATTCAGAAACAAATCACGAATGCTGTCCAAAATTCGAACCCAATTTGTGGGACGATAAAGTTTTTGAATGGGACAACAAAAAATTCATTAAGGATAAGGTTTTCACCTTATTTTACATGCCACTTAATTTTGGCAGTGCCATGAAAAGGTTGGATAAAAAGGTGACACAAGCTGGAGCCACTGTTCCCGATGCACTTTGTTTATCGGAACATACTTCTATGTGGAACATGGATTTATATTTGGCCGTGGATAAAGAAATACCATCTGCTGAAAACTCGTCTTTAAGTGGTAAATTTTACAGTAAAGTTTACGAAGGTCCATTTCAGGATACCGGTAAATGGACAAAAGATTTTGAAATTCTAACAAAATCGAAAGGATTGGATTTTAAAAAAATGTACATGTGGTATACCACTTGCCCAAAATGTGCCAAAAAATACGGCAAAAACTATGTAGCCATAATTGCACAGGTTGAATAATCTTAAATTTTAGTTTAAATAAATCTCTCATTAATGACTCAAAAAATTCGCTGCAATTGGGCAACCAACCAGCCTGATATCTATACCGTTTACCACGACGAAGAGTGGGGTGTTCCGGTTTACGAAGATAAAAAACTATTTGAATTTCTGGTTTTAGAAGGGGCTCAGGCAGGCCTTTCTTGGCTTACCATTTTAAAACGTCGCGAAGGATATCGGAACGCCTTTGCTGGCTTTGATGTGCATCAAGTGGCTCAGTTTAATGCCCAAAAAGTGGAGGAACTGATGCAAGATGCGGGCATAATCCGTAACCGGTTAAAAATAGTATCTACCATAAAAAATGCACAGGTTTTTATTTCCATTCAGCAAGAATTTGGCTAAAAACCGAACTTTCCGATCGTATTTCAAAGGATTTAAAAAAGCGGGGGATGAAATTTGTGGGTTCCACCATCATATATGCCCACATGCAGGCCACCGGAATGGTAAACGACCACCAATGCAATTGTTTCAGGTATAGTGAACTTTCAAAGAAATAAACACTAATGAATATACATTTTGAAACTTGCCTGTCACATCAATAAACAAAAACAACCATTCCGCGTTTAACCAATCGATAGAAATAAATAATGAAAAAACCAGGAACTCTTTTAATGATGGCTTTGTTGTTTTTTGGATGCACATCAAACAGTCAAAAAATGCCGGTAGATGTTACTACGGTCAAAAAACTTGAAGTAGAAAAATACATGGGAACTTGGTACGAAATTGCCCGTTTTGACCACCGATTTGAACACAGATTAACTGGGGTTACTGCCACATATTCCCTTCTGCCCAATGGAAAAATTCAGGTGGTAAATGCAGGATACAAAGATTCGCTCCAAGGCAAATATACCTCAGCCAATGCCAAAGCTAAATTGCCTAATCCTGCGGAACCCGGAAAGCTGAAAGTCTATTTTGTTCCATTTTTTGGCGCCGATTATTTTGTGTTGGATTTGGATCCTGATTACCAATGGGCGTTGGTTGGCAGCTCATCGCCCAATTATCTTTGGATATTGAGCCGCAATAAAGATATGGACACCGAAACTTATCAGATGCTATTGAATAAACTAAAAGCACGCGGATATGCTATCGAACAATTAATAAAAGTAATTCAGTAGTTTAAAAATAATTATAGTAAGTGTAACCAATTATTGCTTTCAGCTTCAAATGACAATATTATTGAAGAAGTTCAAGAATGAATCAAATTTTTAAAAATCAAATAAATAAGTAAATCAATTAAAATCAAATCAGTTATGAAAAAAAGCAATCAATTATTGTTTCTAGTGCTTGTGGCACTAATAAGCTTCGGCATTACATCGTGCAATAATGGTAAAAGCGGGGCTAACGAACCTTCCCAGCCAAATGTTAAACATTTCCGTCACATTCTTTTTAGTGAGACCAATTTCGATGACATTAAAGGAACCTATGAAATCACTGCCGAAGAGGCCAAAACCATTAACAACTACAAATTTACTTACGACGAAAAAAATCGTCCGGTAACCATTGAATATGGCAGAGGTTCAATTTTGCTTGGCGAAGCTTCAACCGATGCACCAAAAATAGTTTTTGCCTATACCGATAGCACTGAAACAAGGACCTATTTCGATAAAGATACCATTGCACAAGTTGTAGATGGCGACGTATTTACTTCCGTTTTCAGCTTGGATGCTAATGGAATGCGCACCGGACTTAAATTTTATGGTAAAGACGGCACACAGATTGAAAACCGGAATAAAATAGCTTCGTACACCTGGACTAAATTGCCCGATGGATTGATTAAAGAAAACCGCTACAATATGGCAGGAACCGAAGTAATTATGAACGAATTTTGCCCATTCTTTGAACTTCGTTTTACATACAACGAAAAAGGACACGTAACCCGCATGGCTAATTATCAAGCCGATACATTATACAACTGTACTGCTGAAAACTGTGGCGATATTGGAGTGTCTTATTTTTCGTTTAAAATCAGTGATAAAGGTGATTTAAACGAATTCTCGGTACATAACACTACCGGTCGTTATTCCAATTTATATTGGGGTTGGGCAAAGTTTGTAAACACCTACGATTCGGTGGGAAATAACATTGAAACTGCCTATTGGGACCAAGATGAGGAATATTTGTCCGGAAAAAAAGTACCCGTTTATCAGTTTAAATATGATGCCCATGGTTCTAGAATTGAAATGGCTTTTTTGGATGCAAACAAAAACCTCATCAATCATCCTCAAAGTGGAGTGGCTGTAATGGAATTTGCATACAATGAATTGGGTCAACCTTCCGATACCATTAAATACGATAACAAAAGGGTAAAACTTTAAGATGAATACCATACATTCATTAAAACTGGTAGGTTTGATGCTGGCTGTTTCTTTAACAGCCTGCACCAATCCTAACTCAAATACTAAAGCAACCGCAATTATTCAGGAAACCCAAAAGCCTATTTCGGTTGAAATACCTGCAAATACGGGTCTTTTACTCAGTTACCTGAACGAAACCGGCGACTATGTGAATAGCAAGGAATTTCCT
>JAIFNJ010000058.1 GCA_020047835.1 Bacteroidota bacterium | reverse complement strand
AATCAGGGAACTATTAGCCACCGGAATACCCAATACCTATACCATTGAAAAAAATGGGGTAAAGAAATTAATTCATCAGTCGCCTTGGTACCAAAACGGACAAATTGCCGGATTGGTTGAAATAAGTATTGTATTGCCCAATGAGATGCCGCATTTTATTAGGAGTTGATCGATTCCTTTGATTTTGTCAAAAAAGTATAATAGAACCGATTCAATTAAAAGAAAGAAAAAACCCGATAAATTGAGTGCCAATTTATCGGTTTTTTTCAATCTAACCGATTACATTTTTGTATTGCTAACAAAAGCAATTTTTTTACTGTCGGGCGACCAACTGGGAACATTTATGGTACCTTGTCCACCATATACATATCCAATTACTTTGGGCACTCCACCTTCATAAGGCATAATACGTAGCAGACAATGTTTGTAAAACGGATGCGAACCCGGGTCAATATCTTTTGGAAACGAAATGAATGCAATCCATTTTTTGTCGGGACTCACATGCGGGAACCAATCGTTATAACCATCAAAAGTTAATTGGATTTGATTTTTGCCGTCGGCATCCATACGCCAAAGCTTCATGGTACCCGTTCGCACCGAGTTAAAGAAAATGTATTTCCCATCGGGACTATACTCCGAGCCATCGTCCAGTGTCTTTTGGTTGGTAAGCTGGGTTTCTTTTCCTGTAGCCACATCCACGGCATAAATATCATACTGTCCGTTTCGGTCGCCGGTAAAAAGCATGGTTTTATTATCGGGCGACCAGCCATGTAAATAAGAAGCTCCAACACCTGGTTTTGTTACCACAACTGGGGTTGAATCGCCTTCCACAGGTAAATAGTAAAGGGTTGAATTACCGCCGTCATTGGCATTATGATGGCTAATTCCCATTAGCTTTCCATCAAATGTCAGCACATGATCGTTGTTGTTATTCACGGCAAAACCGGTGTTCATTATTGAAATGGAATGGTTCTCTAAATTATATTTGTAAAGATGTCCTTTGGAATTATAAATCAGCGTTTTTCCATCGGGAGTCCAATTGGGTGCTTGTATGGAATGTGCCGAACTGTAAAGAATCTTGCTGAGTCCGGTTTCCACATCCATAACCTCCAAATGGCTTCCAATATATTCTTTGTAGGGTATAAAATCAGGTTTGGCCGGGGTTATAATCCGGACGTTTCGGTAAACCGCCTTTTCAATCACATTGGCATCGTGCGAACACACATAAATACCCACATACACTTCATTATCCAAGGTCATGGAATCCAATTGAACGGTTGTAAATTCGCCACCAAAGATTGCAGTTGACATAATGAATGTATTGCCTCGGCGCTCGAGTTGAATAACATTGGGTGATTTATCTTTTGATACTATTTCCTCCGTGTTTCCACCCACTTTTTTACGATATTGCAGCGAGGTAAGTCCATCGCCATGAACCGTAGCATTTACATGAGGTGAATTGTTATCGAGATGGTTTTTTACTATCCAGCCTACTTTTCGATGGGCATTTATCCCTTCACCAATAAATTTTACTTCAGCCCTTAGAATAAAATCATCTTGAAGGGTGGTCCACAAATAATGGAATTCATCGGCTGCATACCACATATTAGCTCCCGATCCGGTAAGAGTGTAAGTTTGGTCATCACTGTTGTAAGTAACCGATCCTTTATTTTTGCAATTACCTATGTCGGTATTGTTATCAAATACACCTATTTTAATTTGGCCCATACTTGTTGTGGTTATCAGGAATACAATTTGAACTGTTAGTAACGTTCTATAAAACTTCATCTTTTTAAATTTATTCGTATGAAAAAATCATTTTTTGACTTACTGATTCATCTGTTGCAGTTGGTTTTAAAAACCTGATGCTATCCTCCCATGGTAATTAATGATTTGAAGCCATTGGAATAAGCACCCTTTTGCATGTATTAAAAAAACCAGAAAATAGCGGACAACCTGTATATTCGACAGGTCATCCGCTACTTCATTATAAACAGACCTAATTTATTTCACAAATTCAGCGGCTTTTAAAAAGTCGTAGCTTTTTTTCACGCTTTCGAGTGGTGTAAAATTGTACTGTTCCACTTCAACTATAATGTATTCATTGCCCGATACTTTTCTGTTTTCAAAAATGGTTTTGAAATCCATTAACCCACTTGTGCCTAATTCAGTTTCATCTTTAACGTGCCAAAGCAGGAAACGGCCTGGATATTTGTTGAAATAATCAACAGCTGATTTTCCGCCTTTCATAATCCAATAAAGGTCAAGTTGGAAGAAAACATTAGTGGGATTCGTATTTTGAAGCATGTAATCGTAACGCACCATTCCTTCCACTTCTGCAAATTCCTTATCGTGGTTATGGTATCCAAACTTGATGCCTTTGGCCGCACATTTTTCGCCCACAGCATTGAAGTAGTCGCAATACTTTTTTAAATCGGACAACGAGCCATATCCGTATTGATCCATCCAGGGCTGAACAATGTATTTAACACCGGCAGCAACATGAGCATCGATACATACATCCCACCACGCCATAACGCTTTCCCAATTTGTGGAATCGGGTAACGATTGGCCGGTATGAGCCGACAATACTTTTAATCCATTTTCGTTACACAATTTTGCGAATTCGGCAGGATCCATTCCGTAAATTTTACCATCGCCATAGCCCGCTGTTTCCACAAAGGTGTATCCCATTTCGCCAACTTTCTTTATGATTCCGGGAACGTCCTTGCCAATATCATCTCGCAACGAATATAGCTGAAGGCCGATTTCTTTTTTTACTTCCGGTTTGTTGCATGAAAAGGTTGAAACTACAATCAAAGCAACAAACAGTAGAAGTGCATTTTTTTTCATGTTGTTTTTTATTTAGGTTATTATTAACGAATAAAAAAACCTCACCGCTTTCCTTAACAAAGCGGGCTCACAGCAATGCTATACAAGGCTGTGAATTATAACTCTTTGATTCTAATATTGCGGAACCAAACATCGTCGCCATGGTCTTGCAAACCAATGAATCCCTCAGAGGCAACATCAGCCCAAGTTGGATTTAAGCTCGGGAATTTACTTCCGGCAACCAATTCATTCCATTCTGGTACCCACAAATGATACTCCAATACGGTAACCCCATTTTGTATGTGCCAAACAGAACCTTTATAAACTTTAATTTCAACAGAATTCCATTCACCGGCTGGTTTTGCATTTTGAGGAACTGCTGGAATGAGGTCGTACAACGAACCGGCTTGGCGGTTACCTTTTATACCGGCTTGTGCATCGGGATGGTTTATGTTATCCAAAACCTGCATTTCGGGAGCTGTTTTCCAGATGAAATCATATTCAGGAGTCTCCTGTCCAAGGTAGAATATACCAGAGTTACCCCCTGTGGAAATTTTCCAGTCCAATTTCAAGTGGAAATTTTTAAACTTCTTGCCATAAAGAATGTCACCGCCGTCTTTTGCACCGGCTTCACCTCTTCCAGAACCTTGGCATTTAAGGGCATCGTCTTCAATGATCCATGCTGCGGGGAAATGATCTTTCCCATAACCATGCCAACCTTCGGTGGTTTTTCCATCGAATGCCAACTGCCAACCGTCGGCTTTTTCTTCTTTTGTCAATTGATTTGGTCCAACTTTTTGTTCACTACATGAGGAAAATAAAACCACGGCCATTAGACCAATTATAAATGATAAATTTTTCATATTAAAATTATTTTAAAGGTTTACAATTAACTAGGCATTTCGGGCAACAACCAACCTTCGCGGTAATCATGTCTAATCAATTCTTGGGAGAATTGAACCGCATTTACAGGGTCTGTCCATGTTTTATCGAATGTTGGGTGTCCATCGTGGATTTTGAATCCATCGGATATAACAGTACTAATGGTTTCGTTTTCACCAATGTTGGTAAAACGCATGTTTGGTCCATCCCATTCCAATTCCTTGTTCAAACTTTGTAAACGTACACCCAAAACGCCCATAACAACCATTTCATTAAAAGGTCCTGCTTCTGAGAAGTCTGAAGCAGTTTTCACGCGACTTTCAGGAGACTCTTTACAAGCGCGGACCCAATCCATTTCATGCCCAATTTTAATTTCACGGCCAACCAATGGCAATTCCGGTGTTTCTACCGTACCATCTGGACGAAGAATCCAAGGATTCACGCCATAACAGCCACAAATTAATTTACCTTTTGTACCGTGGAAAATTACTCCACCACCTGAATCATTCAAATCTTTACCAGCAGGCCATTTATCTGGCATGTTAGGTTTTAATCCACCATCGAACCATTGAACCGTAACTTCAGGAAGTTTAATTTTAACTCTCTTATCGGCGCTGGTGCGGGCTGGGAATGTTATTTTTACTGTTTGTGCGGTTGGACAAGAATCGGTTAATAATAAGGTGGAACTACCTTGTACTTTTGTTGGGTATTGCAATTTTAACCCCACAAAAACTGGGTGCAAAATGTGGCAAGCCATATCACCTAATGCTCCGGTACCAAAGTCCCACCATCCGCGGAAATTCCATGGAGTATATATTGAGTTGTATGGGCGCATTTTCGCAGGTCCAATAAAAGCATCCCAGTTCAATGTTTCTGGTACCCATTCGCCTTGAGATGGTCGTGGTAAGCCTTGTGGCCAAATAGGACGGTCGGTAAATGCTTCCACTTTGGTTACATCACCAATTTCACCAGCCCATAACCAGGCACAAGTTCTGCGGACTCCATCTCCAGAGCTTCCCTGATTACCCATTTGGGTCGCTACCTTGTATTTTTCAGCTAACTTAGTCAACAATCGTGATTCGTAAACGGTGTGGGTCAATGGTTTTTGAACATAGACATGTTTGCCCATTGCCATGGCTTGAGCAGCAATAATTGCATGGGTATGGTCAGCAGTAGCAACAATAACAGCATCAATGCTATTGCCCATTTCTTCGAACATTTTTCTAAAATCGCTGTAGCGTTTGGCATTTGGATTTTCATCGAACACGTGTTTCGCGTATTTCCAATCGGTATCGCAAAGTGCAACAATATTCTCTGTTGACTTTACGTTTTTGAGGTTTGAATTACCCACACCACCAATACCAATAACGGCTATGTTTAATTTATCACTCGGGGCTTTGTGCCCCATCCCGCCAATTACATAACTCGGCAAAATGGTCAGTCCAGCCGTTGTTATCGCCATATTTTTAATAAACTTACGGCGCGAAATTTCATTTTTTTCTGTTGAATCCATTGGAGTTTATTATAAGGTTAGTACTTTCTGCTGTTTTGAACTTTCTATTGCAGTTAAAATAATGTGGATGGTTTTTAACGCAGTTTCGGCGGTAACTTCAAGAGGTTTATTTTGAGTAATTGCATCAAAAACATTATCAAAAAAATCCATATAATTACCGTCCTCGGTTTTAAATTGGTTACGAACCTCCTTCTCATTATGGACAACATTTAGAATGCCTTGCATTTCTACATCATCTTTTCCCCAATCTTCACTATCGGGCATTATTCCTTCTTTAAGCAGGTTTTCCTGAGGATCGAGACCGTATTTGACATACGAACCTTTGCTGCCGTGAATTATAAAATGAGGGCCTAATTCTTTCACAATTACCCCAGCTTTTAATTTTGCTCTATGATTTGCATAATAAAGAGTAACTTCGAAAGTATCGTCCACCAAACCTTCGGAACGGGCAATGCGAATATCACCAAACACAGCTTTAGGCATTCCAAATAGTGCCACCGCTTGATCGATTAGGTGGGGACCTAAATCAAAAAAAACACCGCTTCCCGGCAAATTATGACTTCGCCAATTTGATAAATCGTTTTCAGGCCGGAATCTATCGAAATGTACCTCGTATTCTGAAATGGAACCAAGCGATCCGGACTCAATGATATTTTTAACCGTTTTAAAATCACCATCCCAACGGCGGTTATGGAAAACAGCCAACACGTTGCCCTGCTTTTTGGCCAGTTCAATCAATTGGTTTCCTTCTTTGAGATTAGTAACAAAAGGTTTTTCAACAATTACATGTTTACCTTTTAGTAAAGCCGCTTTGGTTTGTTCGAAATGTTCAGTGTTGGGCGACGATACAACTACCAGATCAATCGCAAGGTCGTTTAGAATATCATTAATATTGGTTACGACTTCAACATAAGGGTATAATAGGTTAATCTCACTTTTTCGGGAAGAACATATTTTCACTATCTGAAACTTTGGACTTGTATGTAAAAAAGGGGCTTGAAAAACTTTACCCGATAATCCAAAACCAATTATACCCACTTTTAAAGGCTCCATAATGATTTATTTTTGTATATATCAAACCAAATGAAAAATACTAACGCAAGAAATGTTATCTATCAAATTTAATAAACCAAAACCAATTACAAAACATTATGCAATAAGTAAATTAGTACTTTCTATGCAAATAAATTGCAAGCCCTTGCTGTTAGTGTATTTTGTACATTTAATTTTTTATTTTTTTCTAATTTTATCTTATCTTTTAAGTGGTTTATTTTTGAAAACAGTAAATTTCACACAAAAAAAGGACAAATCGGGTAAAATGCTTGTTTGGTTTTACTAGGGATGGAATTAGTAAGCTGTATTATATTCTCCTAAATTTAGAAATTAAGGGCATTTATTAAATTGATAATTGATCGCAACATGGCAACCAAAGGAAAAGTAATAGTATATATTGCCACTAGTTTGGATGGCTATATTGCCAAACCCAACGATGACTTGGGTTTTTTGGCTTTGGTTCAAAAAGAAGGTGAAGACTACGGATACTATGAATTCATTAACTCGGTGGACAAGGTTATAATGGGGCGAAAGACCTATGACTGGGTAATGAAACAGGTTTCCGAATTTCCTCATGTAGACAAGGAAACATACATAATAACCAGAACCAAACAGCCAAGTATTGGTAACCTCACCTTTTATACCGGAAGCCTCAAAGACTTGGTTCTTCGACTTAAAAACAATGGCGGCAAAAACATATTTATTGATGGAGGGGCAGAATTGGTAAACGAACTGTTAAAAGAAAAATTAATTGACGAGTTTATTATTTCTGTGATTCCAATTTTGGTTGGTGATGGTATTAAACTTTTTAAAGACGGGAGGCCTGAACAAATATTACGGTTGTTGTCAACCAAACAATTTGAAACGGGATTGGTACAGCTGCATTATAGCCTTGAAGATAATTGTTAAAAGTTGATAGTAGAAAAAGCCCCAACCAAAACAGGTAACTAAATTGTAACCTAATTTGCATGGAGATTAAGGACAAAACGGGAAATATTTTTGATTTTAGAAGGCTTAATAAGGCCGATGCATTGGCGTTGGGAATCTATTTTGAAAGCCTTTCACACGAAACTAAATGCAAGTTTGGCCCACATGCATTAACCCAAGATTCAGCCCATAAAATTTGTCAATTTGAAAAAGATCCTGCTCACCGTTTTATTGCAGTAACTAAATCTGGAATCATCGTGGCTTATATAATACTTGAATTTGGGATGATTGACCACGAAAAACATCGTTATCGGAATTATGGAATTAAATTGGAAGAAGGGAAGGATCTTTTCTTTGCCCCTTCAGTACTTGATGATTATCAGAATGCCGGATTGGCAAGTGCTATATTTAATGAGCTAATCCCCTATGCTAAAAACATCGGTGCATTAAGTTTGGTTCTGTTGGGAGGAACTCAGGAGACTAATCAGCTGGCACTTGCATTCTACGCCAAATTTGGTTTTCAGCCATTAGGCGGTTATCAAACGGATGTTTATAATATTGATATGCGTTTGGTACTTTGATACTTATAAATCAGCATCAAATAAGATTCACTGCCATTAAAATACTTTCTGCGGTAAGGCTTACTCCATCAACCGTGGTTTTAGCTTTTTTGTAATAGGGTGATCGCTTTTCCAATGCGTCGGTAATAAAGTTAAGTAGTTCTTCATCCGTTTTCCCTTTTATCAAGGGACGTTGATTTTTTGCTCCTCTGAGCCTATCGGCTAATACCTTTGGGGGCAATTCAATATAAACCGTGT
Organism: Bacteroidota bacterium; assembly: GCA_020047835.1. Lineage (GTDB taxonomy): Bacteria > Bacteroidota > Bacteroidia > Bacteroidales > SZUA-534 > GWE2-40-63. Next base: position 3,896 of record JAIFNJ010000058.1, on the reverse strand, counting down.
TGCCATTGCGATTCATTTGCTCCATGTTATCGAAAAAACAGGGAGCTCCACCGCCGGTTGATATAACGGCATGCTTCAAATCAAAGGTGCTATGCAATGCCTTTTTTTCCAATTCGCGAAAAATTGTTTCCCCATTCTTTTCAAAGAGTTCAGCAATGGTTTTGCCAGATTGTTCCTCAATCAGGTCGTCCAAATCGATAAAAGGCCAGCCAAGCTTATTGGCTAGCCTTTTTCCGGCAGTAGTTTTGCCGCAACCCATGTACCCTATTAAAAATATCTTCAAGTTGCTAAATCTTAATCGAACCCTAACGACATTTGCTCTCCGGGACTTTCCGGTGGTGCCGGGAAATCGCCCAGTTCTTCATCAAAATCTTCTCCGGCATCAATCAATTCCCCCTCGGGCTCTTCTTTTTGCAACGGATCAATTTCTACCACTTTTTTCATTTCATAGGTGGTCAACCTTTTTCCACGGGCTTTGTAGCTTTTAACCCCGATGAACTGTTCTACGTCAATTATTTCATCTTCACGGTTGATATGCTTGCCCCCAAACATAATTTTGAACTGTGGATACGGTTCGTCGCTAAGCAAAATGAGTTTCGAATCTTTATGTTCTCCAATAAAATTGCTTTCACCCTTGATATCATCAAACTCAAAGCGCTTTAAGTAATTCATTCCTTGCTCAGCATCAAAAAATACAGCAGAGAATACTTTTCCCGATTTAAATTTCTCAATCCTCAAAATGTTGTCAGGATAATGATTGCTTAGGTCAAAGTTGGTAAGGTGGTAATACCCGTCTTTGGTGATGACCAAAATTTTATCATCGCCTTTAAATTCTCCTAAATACATACCCCTTTCTTCGGTGCTCAACCTCAACACCACATCATCGAACCATATTTTTAATCCTCCTAAGGTAGAAACTCCCGATTCTTTGAGCACAATGCGGTGCACCTGATGGCGGGTAAGGATATTACCCATGCTTTGCCGTCCTTTAATGGCCAGCACACTGAAGTCAACCTCGAAAATAAGCTTTTTCAATTTAGGCCTTGGCTTCAAATATATTTTAATAGTTTCTGCCTCACCATTGGGATTGGCGCTAAAATAAAGGATTTTTGAACCTTCCGAGCCTTTTGTAATATCGTATTCTTTGTCGCGGGTAATACCTTTAACCGGAAACCGCTTCATGAATGTTTGCCCATATTTGCCATCGCGGTAAACCACGTTGTAAATGGTACGGTCGTCGTTCTTTTTGAAAACAGCCGCGTGTACAATGTCTTTTCCCACAAAAACCTTATCGGAAGCCTTGGTAATAATGTATTTTCCGTCATTTTTAAAGGCTATAATATCGTCAATATCGGAACATTCACAAATGTATGTTTCTTTCCGCATGGCCGGCCCTATACCAATAAAACCTTCTTCGAAATTGGCATACAATTTTTCGTTTACTGCAGCTACTTTTGTAGCTTCTATATTTTCGAAATTCCGTATTTCGGTTTTCCGTTCGCGTCCTTTTCCATATTTCTTCTTAATCTGACGGAAGTAATTTATTGCAAATTCTACCATGTTTGCTAAATGGTTTTTCACTTCGGCAATCTCTTCCTCAATACGGCGCAACAACTCTTCAGCTTCTTGGGTCGAGAACCGAAGGATGCGGCGCATTTTTATTTCAAACAGTTTTTTGATGTCTTCTTCGGTAACCTCGCGCACAAACTGGGCTTTAAAAGGCTCAATCCGGTTGAATATATGCTGAATTACATCTTCGTAATTTTTTCCGTTTTCGTATTCTTTATCTTTATAGATGCGTTCTTCAATAAACAGTTTTTCAAGCGATGACATATGCCACTGTTCTTCCAGCTCACCCAACCTAACCAAAAGCTCTTGACGGAGCAATTCCATGGTGTATTCGGCCGATTGGCGGAGCATTTTGCTGACTCCTAAAAACTTCGGTTTATCGTCTTCTATGATGCAGCTGTTAGGCGATATGGATAATTCGCAATCGGTAAAGGCGTATAATGCATCAATAGTTTTATCGGGCGACACATCGTTAGCCAGATGCACCAATATTTCGACATCGGCAGCCGTGTTGTCGTCAATTTTCTTAATCTTGATTTTCCCTTTTTCACTTGCTTTAATAATTGTTTCAATTAAAGTAGAGCTGTTTTTTCCAAAAGGAATATCGCGAATAACCAACGTTTTTTTATCGAGTTTTTCAATCCGGCAACGTACTTTTACCACTCCTCCACGAAGGCCATCATTGTATTTTGAGAAATCGCCCATGCCACCGGTGGGGAAATCGGGAATTAATTCAAATGGTTTACCTTGCAAGTGGTTAATGCAGGCGTCAATCAGTTCATTGAAATTGTGAGGTAATATTTTTGAGGCAAGTCCCACGGCAATACCTTCAACCCCTTGGGTCAATAGCAGCGGAAATTTTACGGGAAAGGTAACCGGTTCTTGGTTACGTCCGTCATAGGAGGGTTTCCACTCTGTAATTTTGGGGCTAAAAACCACATCGAGCGCAAATTTTGAAAGCCTTGCTTCAATATATCGGGGAGCTGCTGCTCCATCGCCAGTATGTATGTTTCCCCAGTTTCCTTGGCAATCAATCAATAAATCTTTTTGCCCCAGCTGTACCAACGCATCACCAATGGAAGCGTCACCATGTGGGTGAAACTGCATGGTGTTTCCAATAATGTTAGCCACTTTATTGTATCGTCCATCGTCCAACCGCTTCATTGAATGCAAAATGCGGCGCTGAACAGGTTTCAAGCCATCGTTAATATGCGGCACAGCCCGCTCGAGGATTACATAGGAAGCATAGTCTAAAAACCAGCTTTGGTACATGCCACCTATGTGCGAAATATGTTGCAAATTATCAGTCTTTGCTTCTTCCGGTTCGTGCGATTGGCCGTTGCCGGGTTTTACCCCATGGTGTTCTAATTCTTCGGACATAATTTTGTATTCTATTTTGCTTTTGGCATAACCGGGTTATTCCAAAATAAATCAATCAGTTCTTTAATTATGAAATAAGGTTTGTTTAGTCAACATCTACTTTTAGGTTATCAATGATAAAAACCTGCCGGTCGGGGGTGTTTTTACCCATGTAAAACTCCAATAAATCGGCAATGGAATCACCTTTTTTAATGTTCACGGGGTCTAACCGGATATCTTTCCCAATAAAGTTTTTAAATTCATCCGGTGATATTTCCCCCAATCCCTTAAACCGGGTAATTTCAGGATTCGGGCCCAATTCTTTCATGGCAGCATCCTGCTCTGCTTCGCTGTAACAATAGTTGGTCTTTTTTTTATTTCTCACTCTGAAAAGGGGAGTTTGGAGAATGTAAACGTGTTTGTTCCGAATCAAATCGGGGAAAAATTGCAGAAAGAAAGTGATGAGCAATAACCGGATATGCATTCCGTCCACATCGGCATCGGTAGCAATTATAACGTTGTTATAGCGGAGGTTTTCCATATCCTCTTCAATGTTCAAGGCAGCTTGCAACAAATTGAATTCTTCGTTTTCGTAAACAATTTTCTTGGTTAAGCCATAACAATTCAATGGTTTTCCTTTTAAACTGAAAACTGCTTGTGTATCCACATCACGGCTTTTGGTAATGGAACCGCTAGCCGAGTCCCCTTCTGTAATAAAAATAGAGGATTCCAGTTTACGGTCGTGCGCCGAATTGTAATGCACCCGGCAATCGCGTAATTTGCGGTTGTGCAGGTTCGATTTTTTGGCCCTATCGCGTGCTAATTTTTGGATGCCTGAAATGGCCTTTCGTTCTTTTTCCGATTCCTGTATTTTCTTTAAAAGGTTATCGGCTGTTTCGGGATGTTTATGTAAATAATCGTCCAAATGTTTTTTCAAAAAATCGCCAATAAACTGGCGCACCGACGGA
>JAIFNJ010000020.1 GCA_020047835.1 Bacteroidota bacterium | reverse complement strand
TGGCCGCCAGCTCCATTATCCGGCCGGGTGTGGCCAAAAGCGGCATGATGAAGGAATACATCAAACGGTTTCAAAATCCGGATGCCATAAAGTATATTCACCCAGTGATGAAGGAACAACTGGAGGAAACTTACGGGGTGATGGTTTATCAGGAAGATGTACTGAAAGTGTGCCACCACTTTGCCGGGTTGGATTTGGCCGATGCCGATATCCTGCGCCGGGCCATGAGCGGCAAATACCGGTCGCGCACCGAATTCCAGCGTATTGAACAACGATACTTTTCCAACTGTAAAGAGCGAGGTTACCCCGATGCCATTACCCATGAGGTTTGGAGGCAAATTGAATCGTTTGCGGGATACTCTTTCTCCAAAGCCCATTCGGCCTCGTATGCAGTGGAAAGTTTTCAAAGCCTTTACCTGAAAAGTTACTACCCTTTGGAGTTTATGGTGGCGGTAATCAATAACTTTGGCGGATTCTTCAAAACCTGGGTTTATTTTAATGAAGCCAAACGCCACGGAGCCACCATTCAACTGCCTCACATCAATCATAGCCAGTATGTAACCAGCATCAGCGGTAACAATGTTTATATTGGATTCATCCATATTGCCAACTTGGAACAGGAAGTTTGTTATACCATCATAAAAGAACGTCAAACAAATGGAGCTTTCCGTAGTCTGGTCGATTTTATAAACCGAGTACATTTGGGCATTGAACAGTTAATTATCTTAATCCGTATTGGGGCTTTCCGATTCATGAATAAAGGCAAGGTAGAACTGCTTTGGGAAGCACATCTGTATCTGAAAAAAGAAAAACCAAAGCTCAAACCGAAAGCCCTTTTTGAGATAGAAGAGCAGCAGTTCAATATGCCCCAATTGGAACATCAGAACTTGGAAGATGCGTATGACGAAATTGAACTGATTGACTTTCCGGTATCGATGAGTTATTTCGACTTATTGGAAACCCCTTTCCGAGGCGAAGCAAAAGCCCGGAATATGAACGATTTTGTAGGCAAAAAGGCGCGCATGATGGGCTTGTTGGTTACTTTAAAATACGTTTGGACCAGCAAACAGGAGATCATGCACTTTGGCACTTTCCTGGACGACGAAGGCGAACTTTTTGATTCCGTGAACTTTCCTCCCAGCCTCAAGCAATACCCGTTTACCGGACGGGGTGTATACCTGATTCTGGGGAAAATTACCGAAGAATTCGGTCATCCATCCATTGAAGTAAATAAAATGGTACGCATGCCGCAAAAGCCTGATCCGAGAGGAAAATAATTGGATATGGTATTCTAATAATTCAAAAAATCCTGATTATATTTTCTATTTTAATGAAATTGGTGTAAATTTAATCGTTCTAATCAATTACTACAAGTAGTGAAACGGTTATTTATTTTGCTTATACTTTTTACGATTGAGTTTTCTTTACTTGCCCAAGAAGAAGCAAACCCCTATGAACGCCCCAAAAATATTGGGATTGACCTATTTGATGATTTCAAAAATTCAGCTTTCGATTGTTACGATTCTTCGGTAATCATTAAAAAGAAGGTTCTAAAAACCAAAATAATTACTCCCGAGGAACAAGAAGAAATAAAAAAGGTGCAATCAACAATAGATACCCTTTACCGCAGTTCAAAATCGTTGCAGATAAAAGCTCCAAATTTATCACCCGACAGCAAAGCCATTGCGGCGAATAATCTTATTCAAAAAACAATTGCCGCACTCGACAAAGCTACCTTAAATTTCAGAATTACATTTAGCGTTTTAGAAGATCTGGAAGAAGTGGAAGAATGAAAAAAAGGTTTTTTAGAATAATCCTACTAAATATAAGACTTGTAATTTCCTCCTATTAAAACTTGTATTTTAAAATTCTACTGTGCTTTTTAAAACTTTGTATTGTTAAATTTGTTTTGCTGCTAAAATAAACCAAAATGCAATCATTAAATCCCGTTTTAATTACCGATAGCCAACCGATTGCTAATAAAGCCTTTTTGTTACAATTCAATCGTACATTTATTTTTAAACCAGGACAAATTATTGGTATCACAACCCAGAAAGAGATTGCTCCCCGTCTTTATTCCATTTGCAGTACCCCAAATGATGCCACTGTTTCCATTCTTTATACCATAAAAGAAGATGGCGTTTTGACTCCCCAATTGTCGGCCCTTAAAGCAGGGGAAACCATTTGGATAACTCAACCACAGGGGAAATTTCTATTTGATGGGAAACCATCCTGGTGGATTGCCACCGGAACTGGCATTGCTCCTTTTTATTCCATGTTTCAGAGTGGACAAAAACCGTTGAAACTAATTCATGGCGGACGAACTCAAAATGACCTTTATTTTCATCAGGAATTCCAGGCATTGACTGATTATATAAAATGCTGTTCGCAGGATTCGGGAAATGGTATTTATGCAGGCCGGCTTACAAAATATATCGATGAACAGGAATCCTTGCCTCCACATATAAATTACTATCTTTGCGGAAGCGCTGAAATGGTGGTCGACGTGAGGAACCTACTCATAAAAAAAGGTGCGGAATATCATCAAATTATTACTGAAATTTACTTTTAGAGAACCTGAGATGAGCAAATCAATACTTTTTGGTAAAACATTGGCAGAACTCAATGAAATCTGCAAGCAAATAGGTTTACCCGGTTTTGCCGGAAAACAGATTGCCCAATGGTTGTATCAAAAGGAAGTATATTCCATTGCTGAAATGACCAATCTTTCCCTCAAGAGCAGGGAATTGCTCGCTCAAAAATATGAAGTAGGTCTGGAAGCCCCCATTAAAGTTCAAGTGAGTGCCGATGGTACCAAGAAATATCTTTTCCAAGCAAAAGCCGGAAATTTTATCGAAACAGCCATGATGCCTGATAACGACCGCAAAACTGTTTGTGTTTCATCGCAAGTGGGTTGTAAAATGGGCTGTTTGTTTTGCATGACTGCACGACAAGGGTTTCAGTCGAATTTAACTGCTGGCGAAATATTGAACCAATACCGTAGCATCTCCGAATGGGCAGAGATTACCAACCTGGTTTATATGGGCATGGGCGAACCATTCGATAATATTGATGAAGTATTGAAAAGCCTCGAAATACTTACCTCCGATTGGGGTTATGCGTTAAGTCCCAAACGAATCACCGTTTCCACTATTGGTATAATTCCGGGAATGAAAACCTTTCTTGAAAAAAGCAACTGCCATTTAGCGGTAAGCATGCATACCCCTTTTGAGGAGGAACGGAAAAAGCTGATGCCTATTGAACAGGTTTATTCTTTAGAAGAAGTGATAGAGCACATCCGAGCCTTTGATTTTGGGTTGCAGCGCCGTGTTTCATTTGAATACATTATGTTTAAAGGAGTGAACGATACGCCCCGCCACGTAAAGGAATTGATCCGTTTGTTGAATGGATTGCGCTGCCGAATAAACCTCATTCGCTTCCACCCAATTCCCGATTCGCCTTTGCAAGGTTCCGATGATGAAACCATTATGGAATTTAAGGATACCCTGAACCGAAAAGGTATTATAACCACACTGCGTGCCTCACGGGGACAAGATATTTATGCCGCCTGCGGATTACTTTCAACTAAAGAGTTGGTGAAAAAACAGGAGAAGGATTATTAAGAATCTTATTTCGTTTTAACAAAAAATTACCCCTCTTCTTTCAAAAAAGTACTTTTGCGCTTCATTTTTTAATCCATTTTTTTCACTTTTCCTCCCATTAATCCTAAAATATCCCTCTTTTTCATCCATTTTTTGAAATATATTTGCAACAAAACCCCTGTTCAAACGATTGCAAAACAATTACTTAAAAATATTTTTATGCAAATTTATGCAAATTAGCGCAACGTTTGCATCTCTGTAAGTTACTGCTTTACAACACATTAAAAAATGTATTTATGTTAAATAAAGAATTGTTTCCGTAAACTTTCGACAAATACCTTACAAACACCTGAGTTCGCCCCTAAATTTGTCAGTGTAAAAATTAAACAAAATTTAAGATTATGAAAAATGTAAAAACAACCGAGGTGAACCTGATTAGATCAAGAGCCCTCACAGTACTTTTTAGTATGTTAATTAGTGCCCTATTATTATTGCCTTTATTTTCATCAGCAAAAGAACGCAACAAAGTGTCGAAAAAAGGAAAAGTGGAGATGCAAGCGATGAATAAAGATTATCATGCATCGGTAAAATTAGTTGGCATGGAAGATGGTAAATATACCCTTACGGTAGAAAGCACCAATGGTATGACGGTATATTATGATGCTTTGTTGGAATCACCAGAACAATTTTCAAAAGTATTCGATTTTTCACGTTTGAAAGATGGTGAATATACCTTGCGTGTGAAAAGCAATAAAGATGAAGTGGAACGCAGCTTTGAAATTTCAAAAGGTAAAGTTAAAATAACTAACGATGAAGTTGCCGCACCAGAATTTAACGTTGTTGGTCAAAGAGCTCATTTAATGCTTCCAAACACTGAAAACAAGTATTATTCAATACGGGTATTAAGTCCGGTTGGCGAAGAATTGTATTCAACAAGAGTAAATGATGAAACCAATAAAAAAACATTCGACTTCTCAGAAGTTAAAACCGGAAAATATCAAATAGTAGTATCGTCGGATAATGGAGACTTTGCTTTCGACTTTTTAAACCAACGTTAATTAACACAAAAAACAAAACCTTCCATTGTCAACTAACTATTGACGCACCATTGGGATTGACTGCCTAAAATAGGCAACTTACCGAATCCCAACTATCCAAAAATAAATCAGAAAGGATTGTTTGTAGAATTCAAATTCACAACAATCCTTTCTTCATTTAATGAAGTTTGGTTTATTCCTGAAATTCATTATCACTAGGAAACCAATGTTTTCATACGGCCATTAAGCTCTATCTAAACCTTGAAAAGGCACATGTTCCTATCGCTTTTTTGTAGGTAAATAGCATTCTTTGTTCTAATTTAGCAAGAAATTTATTTGTTGGAATGAGAATAGAAATCGATTTCATTGGTGAAAAGCTACTGCCGAAGGAGGCTTATTACGGAATTCATTCCGTGAGGGCTTGTGAAAATTTTCCCGATAACACCCAGTTTTCCAAAGAATGGTATCAAGCAATTGGCTTGGTAAAACAGGCTTGTTACCTTACGGTGAAATCATACAAAAAAGCAGTAAACGAAAAATATCCATCGAAAGCGGAAGTCCTAAATCTGCCTAATGATAAAATTTTAGAAGCATTGATTCAGGCAAGCATCCAAGTAAGCCAAGGTGCCTATTTCAACCAATTTATTGTCCCCGCCATTCAAGGAGGAGCTGGTACCAGTATTAACATGAATGTAAATGAAATTATTACCAATGTAGCCCTTGAAATATTAGACTGTAAAAAAGGTGATTATGCTACTATTGACCCCATTGAACAGGCCAATATATTCCAATCGACCAACGATGTAATACCCACTGCCCTCAAAGTTGCAGTTATGCAACTGTTGAATGAGTTAGAAGATTCCATTAACCAAATGAGGAAACCACTGGAGCATTTGGAAAACAAGTATCGAAACAGTTTACGCATTGGTTACACACAAATGCAGCAAGCAGTACCTTCGTCGTTTGGAAACTTGTTTGGTTCTTACAACGATGCCCTATCGCGCGACTGGTGGCGGGTATCAAAAGCTAAAGAACGGATTAAAACCGTTAATCTTGGCGGTGGGGCAACCGGAACCGGAATTGCCATTCCCCGCTATTTTATCATGGAAGTGGTAACCGAACTTAAAAAACTTACCGGCTTGCCCATTACCCAAAACGAAAATCTTACCGAAGCTACCAGCAATCAGGATTCTTTGGTTGAAGTACATGCCATTTTAAAAGCTCATGCAGTTACCTTGGAAAAAATGGTTAACGACTTCCGCTTATTGAGCTCCGACCTGATGCAACAAAAAGAGTTGGAAATTCCTGCCCGGCAAACTGGAAGTTCCATAATGCCGGGAAAGGTGAATCCGGTGATACCAGAGTTTGTTGTATCGGCTGCACACAAAATATACAGCAATGACGCATTGATTACACATTTAGCAGCCATGGGGACTTTGGAACTTAATGCTTATCTGCCCACATTGGGGCATGCATTTATTGAAAGCCTTAAATTACTTATTGCCTGCAACCATACTCTTGCCAATAATTTACTGAAAGGGCTGATTGTAAATGAACAAGTAGCTGCCAAAAATCTTTATCAAAGTCCGTCGGTTTGTACCGCTTTATTGCCTGTAATTGGATACCACAAAGCAACACTCTTGGCCAAAACCATGCGCGAAAACCATTGCACAATTTTTAAGGCCAACGAATTAAATCCGGTTATCGAAAACCAAAAATTAACCCAATTTATGGAGCCCGGAATGCTTCTGCAGAAAGGTTTTTCGGTTAAAGACTTATAAAATTAATTAATAGATAAATGAGCGATTCCCCCAATTACCAATTTGAATTAAAATTTAAGGTTCGTGATTATGAATGTGACCTGCAAGGAGTGGTCAACAATTCGGTTTATCAGAATTATTTGGAGCATACACGGCACGAGTTTTTGAATTCCATTGGACTCGATTTTGCCGAATTATTCAAAAGAGGAATAATGGCTGTAGTTGCCCGGGCTGATATTCAATATAAAACCCCGCTAAAAAGTGGCGATGAATTTATTTGCCGGATGAATGCAAGAAAAGAAGGCATCAAATACCTTTTTTATCAGGATATTTACAGGTTGCCTGATGAAAAAGTTTGCGTTAAAGCCATCATAACTGCCGTAACAGTGGTGAATGGAAAATTGGGAATTTCGGAAGAATTGGATAAGGCGATTTTGCAAAATGGGTAATCTTATTTAAAAACCTTGGTATGAAAGGAAAAGATTCCAAACCACATATCGGAATTTTTGGGCGCAGGAATAACGGTAAAAGTTCCCTGATAAATTTTTTAGCACAACAGGATTTGTCCATTGTTTCAGAAGTTGCCGGCACCACTACTGATCCGGTAAAAAAGTCGATGGAAATAGCTGGTATTGGACCCGTGGTAATTATTGATACCGCCGGTATTGACGATAGTGGTGAGCTTGGGTTGAAACGGATTAAAAAAAGCTACGAGACTATTAAAACCATTGACTTTGCACTACTTATTATAACCAATAACGAGTTTGGAGACCCAGAGGAAAAGGTGATAAAAGAACTTAACAACTATGATGTTCCGTTTCTTATTATCCATAATAAAGCCGATGAAGTAGAATTTAATTATATATTGGCTGAACAAATCAAACTGGATTTTAATCAGGAACTCATTAATTTCAGTACCATTCAAGGCTATTCGCGCGATGAACTCGTTTCCATTATCCGTGCAGGAATTCCGGAATCGGCATACTTGAGCAAGTCGTTGGTAGGCGATATTATTAAGCAAGGTGATTTGGTACTACTTATTACCCCTATTGATGTGGAAGCCCCTGAAGGGAGGTTAATTTTACCACAGATACAAGTCATCCGAGATATTTTGGACAACGATGCCATTGCTGTGGTGTGTAAAGAACGGGAAGTGGATGCTTTGCTCAAGCAGCTGAGTCCTGAACCAGCATTAGTAATTACCGATAGCCAAGTATTTTTAAAAGCCGGAGCATCGGTTCCGGAGCATATTCCACTCACCAGCTTTAGCACAGTATTGGCCCGCTACAAAGGCGATTTTCATAGCTATTTGAAAGGTACGCCGCATCTTTCAAAACTCAATGATGGAGATAAAGTTCTTATTCTTGAATCATGCTCGCACCACGTTTCATGCGACGATATTGGGCGAATTAAAATACCCCGATGGTTAAGTAATTACAGCGGTAAAAAATTAACTTATGAAGTGGTGGCTGGTTTAAGCCAGATTCCTCGAGATATTTCAGAGTATGCCCTGGTAATTCAGTGCGGTGGCTGTATGATAACCCGTAAACAGCTCATCAGCCGGTTAAAACCTGCAGTTGATGCCGGAATACCGGTAACCAATTACGGTATGGCCATAGCTTACATGCATGGTATTTTTGAACGGGCAGTAGCTCCATTTGTTACTTTAGACCGTGATTCTTTGGATTATTTGTAGAAGACCGAGGCTGGAAGACAGAGTTTAGAGATTAGAGTATAGAACCCAGTAACTAGAGACCAGCAACCAGAAACTAGAGCCCAGAGACTTTCCCTACCCGCATACTTTTAAAGAATAACTTCACATTGTTTACACCCTCACTCCCACTACTACCACATCATCAATTTGTTCAATCTCACCGCGCCATTCATCAAACTTTTTGTCCAGGATTTCGCGCTGCTCGCACATCGGATTCTTATGAATGCTTAGGAGCAATTCCCTGAAGTTTTTCGACATAAATTTACGGCCATCTTCACCTCCAAATTGGTCGGGGTATCCATCAGAAGAATTGTAAAGACAGTCGCCTTTAAACAAATCCATTTCATTCAAGTAGAATGGCGTATCTTTTTTTATGTGGTACCCGATTGGCATCCGATCACCTTTGAGTTCTATTAACTCGTCGTTACGTATCAAATACAGTGGATTGTAAGCACCGGAATACTGTAATTTCATATTTTTGTGATCGATCACATATAGTGAAATATCCATGCCATCTTTTGATTCTCCGTCTTTTCCTGATTGGTGCAATTGGCGCATAATTTGTTCCCTTAACCTATCGAGAATCAAATTTGATTGAATAATGCCCTCTTTATTTACAATCTCATTTAGAAAAGCTACCCCCAACATGCTCATAAATGCCCCCGGCACACCATGCCCGGTGCAATCGGCCGCAACAATAATTGTAATTTCATTTCGTCGGGTAACCCAGTAAAAATCTCCACTGACAATATCTCTAGGCCGAAATAAAATAAAAAATTCATTCACCACTTCTTCAATTTGTTCGGTTGGAGGCAATATGGCCGATTGAATCCGTTTGGCATAATGAATACTTGCTGTAATATTTTTATGCTGCTCCTGTATCTCTTCTTTTTGAGCCTCAATTTTAGCGGTACGCTCTTTTACTTTTTGTTCCAGAATGCGTTTTTCCTCTTTCAGATTTTTTTCACGAATCCGAATAAACATCCAAATAGCTGCCGTAGTTAACAGGACGTAAATAACATAAGCTAGCATGGTTTTATACCAAGGTGGTTTTATAGTAATTGAAATACTAACACCTTCGTTATTCCAAACTTTATCGTTATTTGCTCCGGTTACTTTTAAAACATAATGTCCGGGTGCAATACCGGAATAAGAAGCTTTGCGGTCATCAGCATCCCGATAATTCCAATCCTCATCAAGGCCTTCCAGTTTAAATTTATAACGGTTCATCGCCGGTTCTGTATAATCAAGCACGGCAAACTCAAAAGCAATAAAGTTTTGATTGTAATTTAAGCGGATGTCTTTTTTATAATAAATAAGGCTATCCAGTTCAAACTCCTTGCCCCGGATGGTAAACTTGTCAATTACCACTTTAGGAATGTTTGAATTAATGCTATCGGGATTGAAAGCTAAAAATCCATTTGTTGTGAAAAATAAAAATTCTGAATCACGCATTTTAAATCCATCAGGATTTCCTAAAAAGCTATGGTAGGTAAAGTCGGAAACAGTAAAAAAGTTTTTAACTTTTTCTTCTTTAACATCTAGTTTTGAAAGACCTTTTATTGTAGTTAACCAAATATAGCCTAAGCTATCTTCCTCTAAGCCATTTATGTTATTAACAACAAGACCATTTTCTTCGGAATAGTATGTGAATAAGCTGTCGGCTGAGTTAAAACTATATAATCCATTGGTGCTATATATCCACAGATTGTTTTTACCCATTTTACAATTGGCTGTTCCCCATTCATTTTCCATTGGACAAGTATATGACTGGTGTTTTAACGTTTCTCCGTTAATCACATGCAAATTGGGTAACGTGGCAAACCACAAATTCCCATACTTATCCACATCCATGGCACCTTTAGTTAAAGGGCCCCCTTTTACCAAATCATCAAATTCATAAACCAATTCCAACTTTCGCAGCGTAGTATTGAACTGATAAATACCTTGGGAAGTGCGCAGCCAGATATTGCCTTTCCTATCGATTAAAGCAGTTTTAAAAAACCCTTGATCTACATCTTCAATAAAATCGTATTGCTGATTAAAAGAATAAAATGTTTGTATCGACTTTTTATTTTGATTGATTTCATAAATACCATTGGGACAAAATGCGTACAATTGGTTCGACTTTCCAAACATGAGCTGTTTAATGTTGTTTTTCAAACTGTCGTTACCCACGATTAAGCCACCTACCTCTTTTACACCATCAATTTTCGAATCAATGATATTGTAATGACATATTTTATTATCGATAGCCAACCATATACTATTATCTGCACCTCGCACCATATCCGAAATAATGTAATCGCGTTCTCCATCAAAATCATTTTTTGGGAAAAGCTTATCGGGTAATACATAGTCTTTTTTAGTGAAATCAGAAACAGAATATCTAATAATTTTATTTTCAAGGCCTATCCATAAATTATGGTTTTCATCGTATTCAACCGGGAATTCATTAACCGCTTCAAAACCCAAATTGGTAAAGGTAAACTGATCTTTAATGAGCCGGTTCAACCCTTCGGCAGTGGCTACCCAAATATTACCTCCCTTATCTTCAAAAATTTGAATAATCCGATCGTTATACAAACGGTTGTGGTTGTTTGCCTTAACTTTATTGAATGAATTCTTGTTCTTGTCATAAATGGTGATGCCTTTATCAGTGCCAATCCAAATATGATTGTTGTTATCCTCGAACAAAGAATAAATGGTGTTACTGGTGAGTAACTCTTTTTGGGCTGAGTTTTTAAAAACAACAAACCGCGACCAGATATTATCATATTTGATGAGTCCATTGTTTGAGCTTATCCAAAAAATCCCTGATTTGTCCTGAAATAGATTTAAATACTCCAGTTGAGTATCATTGCCAAGCAATGCTTGATAATCGATGGGGAAAAGTTCAAAAAGATGCTTTTTATAATTGTATTTATGAATGCCTTTATCGCTAAGAAACCAAAAACTTCCTGTATTATCCACCAGAATGTCTTTCACGTTATTCGATTCAATAAAAGTAGTATCGTTAACTGATTGAAGCAGGTGGGTTTGTATTTTGGAATATTCTGGTTTTGATATTGGACCTATTTTAATACCACAATAATCAATTTTGTTGGGTGCATCGCCCTCCCAGTTATTGCAACTGTGCGACATATCCGACTTAAAGGTGAGTTGATAATTTCCCTTTTTTAAAAATATAGGCTCTGCTTGAAATCGGTTCTTTTCAGTCCCACCAGCCCACATACTTTTAACAGCTGATAATTGCCAAATGATTGAATTATTTTGAACCAACGAACCGTAATCATATATACCCCGGGTATCGGCTTCACCAGTGGAGGCAATCAGAAAATATCCATCTTCTGCTATTCTAATGGTTGTAGAAGTATCCATGTCATTTTGAGGATTCCGTATTTCAGCAATACCTTGGCTGTTCAGGAGCAATGAATCAAGATATTTCCAACAGTTGCCTGAGTATGATGGCATTGGGCTAGAATAAGAGGTTATTTGATTCGTTTTGGGGTTATAGTGGATAATACCTTCACCGGTGGGGCCCACCCAATAATTGCTATTTTTATCTTGAACCACCTCAACTCCCATATCATAATTTCGCGATAAAAGCTCTGGATATTTATAAACCCTTTTCTCATTAGTAAAAATGGCCAACTTATCAAAGGGACTTAGCCACATATTATGCTGATTATCGATGGATAAACTGGCAATACTGTTGAAAGGCAATGAAAGACTATCGGTTTTGCTGTGTTTAAAAAGCTTGTAGGAATATCCATTATAACGATATAACCCATTTCGGGTGGCAAACCACATAAACCCGGTTTCATCCTGAACAATTCCGGTAA
>JAIFNJ010000081.1 GCA_020047835.1 Bacteroidota bacterium | reverse complement strand
TACTGCTTTTTCAGGGATTTTTTGTTTACAAACCAAGCATTTTATACTATGATTAATCCTGAAATAAGGGCTCGTTCTATCGATGCTTTCCAATTCTTAAAAACTATTACTATTCATAAGCTTTGGAATGGTTTTTTGCTTCGATTTAGTTACGTAATATGTAAAAATACAGGTTACTTTGTTCACTGGGGCAAACCAGAAAGCCTAAGCATTGAACCAACCAACCTTTGTAATTTGAAATGCCCTGAATGTCCTTCGGGCAATAACACGATGCAACGAGCCCGAATGTTTCTTTCCAATGAGGCGTACTATAAAACCATAGAGCAAAATTACAAGCACTTAGCTTCATTGCAGCTTTATTTTCAAGGTGAACCCTTTCTGCATCCATCTATATTTGATTTTATAAAATTCAGCCATCAACACCGGATATATACTACCACATCTACCAACGGACAATTTTTAACCCATGAAAATTGTATTAAAATAATTGAATCTGGTTTGCATCGTTTAATTATTTCACTCGACGGAATAACTCAGCAAGTTTATGAACAATATCGGGTAGGTGGAAGCCTTGAAGCGGTAATTAAAGGAATTAAAACCTTGATTAAGTTAAAAAAAGAACGCAAAAGCAAAACACCTTATTTAGTGATTCAATTTGTTGTACTTAGAACCAATGAACATCAAATGGAACCATTAAAAAAACTGGTTAAAACTTGGCAGGTTGATGCCCTTAAATTTAAAAGTGCCCAAATTGAAGATTTTGAAAATGGAAGTGATTTGACACCCAAGAATGAAAAATACAGTCGGTATGCTGAGGATAAAAATGGTAATTTTTCTTTAAAAAGAAATCCCCAATTTAAATGCCGTAGAATTTGGAATGGAGCGGTGGTTTCAGCCAATAATGAGCTCCTGCCCTGTTGCTTCGATAAAAATGCTTTGAACTCCTACGGTAATCTAAAAACGGATTCCCTGAATTACCTATTCAAAAGTACTGTTGCCAATAATTTCAGAAAACAAGTTTGGATAAAAAAGGGACAACCAAGTATGTGTAAAAACTGCACAGAAGGTCTCAAGCAAACCTGGCTTTAAAAAGAATTTCTTATAAATTCAAAACTCCATAATAAAAAAACCGCCAAAAGGCGGCCTTTCTATACTTTCATAATATCTTCTTCTTTCTTTCTAATTTTTTCTTCCACTTTGTGGTTATAGGCATCGGTCAGTTTTTGTACTTCATCTTCAGCATCTCTCTCTAAATCCTCCGATAATCCTTCTTTTTTCATGGCCTTAAATTGCTCGATAGCATCTCTACGAGCTGCACGAATACCCACTTTAAAATTCTCCCCTTCATGTCGCGCTTGCTTTACCAATTCTTTGCGTCGCTCCTCAGTTAAAGGAGGAACATTTATTATTATTACCTCGCCGTTGTTGGAAGGATTGAAACCCAAATTGGCATATAGAATTGCCTTCTCAATAGGGTCAATCATTTTCTTTTCCCACGGTTGAATTTTAATAGTTCGGGCATCGGGTGTATTAATATTGGCAACCTGAGTAATAGGTACCATAGAACCATAATAATCAACATGAAGGCTCTCAAGCATCCGTGGATCTGCTTTGCCTGCTCTAATATGTATCAAGGTTTCTTCCAGATGCTCCAGAGTCTTGCTCATAGAGTCGCGTGTAAGATCTATTACCATTTTAATATCTTCAGTCATTGCTGTGTAATTTTAATTTTAAAAGTAAAGATATTTAATTGCTTACTAAAGTTCCAATTTTTTCCCCTAAAATAACCTTTTTCAGATTACCTTTTGTATTCATATCAAACACGATAATGGGCATGTTGTTTTCTTTGCACATTGTAAAAGATGTTAAGTCCATTACTTTCAGGTTCTTTTTGTAGGCTTCATCAAATGTTAAGGTATCATATTTAATAGCCTTCGGGTCTTTTTCCGGATCTGAAGTATAAACCCCATCAACCCGGGTTCCTTTTAGCATTACTTCTGCTTGCATTTCAATGGCTCTTAAGGCTGATGCGGTATCCGTTGTAAAATAAGGATTTCCTGTACCAGCCGAAAAGATTACCACTTGCCCAATAGTTAACAATTCTCTGGTTTTCTGCTTACTATAGAATTCCGCTACGGGTTCCATCCTTATGGCGGTTAAAACGGTAGCTTTGCAACCAACACGTTCCAAAGCCGACTGCAATGCCAAACTATTAATAACTGTAGCAAGCATTCCCATATAATCTCCGTTTATCCGATCAAATCCTACTGCGGTGCCACTCAATCCACGAAAAATATTTCCACCTCCTATAACAATTCCTACTTGAGCTCCTAAATCCACAACATCTTTAATTTGTTGAGCGTATTCGTTCAAACGAATTGGGTCA
The DNA here is from genome assembly GCA_020047835.1 of Bacteroidota bacterium. GTDB lineage: Bacteria > Bacteroidota > Bacteroidia > Bacteroidales > SZUA-534 > GWE2-40-63. Next base: position 9,642 of record JAIFNJ010000081.1, on the reverse strand, counting down.
ATTCCATGTGAATTTTCGCCCATTAGCGATTCTCCGCTAAGTTTAAGTAATACTCGTTTATACATTACCATACTTACAAAATATTTTACAGTACCAAGATAATACAATGAAACTAATTATTGGTTAACACACCAAAAAAATGCTAAAACCGAAGTAACTATTTTGGTTTTTTTCCAAAAAAAAAGAGCCCTGCATTAGGGCTCTTTTATGGGTGTATTTTAAATTATGCTTTTAAGGCATAACGCTTCATTGCGGTAACCGTTAAACCAGCACCTGCATTAGCAAGTACTTGCGCAATGGTTAATTTGTTGTCTTTTACAGAGGCTTGATTCAACAAAGTGCTTTCTTTGTAGAATTTACTTAAACGTCCTTGAGCAATTTTGTCAAGCATATCTTCTGCTTTGCCTTCTAGCCTCGCTTTTTCCTTAGCTATAAGTAATTCCTCTGCTATTACTTCAGCAGGAACATCTTTTTCGCTAATTGATACCGGAGACATGGCTGCTACTTGCATGGCAATATCTTTGGCAATCTGAACATCAAAACCGGCTTTGTTAAACCCAACCAAAGTAGCTAGTTTATTACCAATGTGTATATACGGTTGTACACATTCTGATACTATTTTATCATAATAAGCTACTTCCATTTTTTCACCGGTAATACCACTTTGAATAAGCACGGTCTCTTCAACGGTCTTTCCATCCATATCAAGCGCTAAAAACGCTTTCAAGTCGGCAGGTAATTTTGCCAAGGCTAAATCACAAATCTTGTGCGCTAACTTAACAAAATCTTCGTTTTTGGCCACAAAATCCGTTTCACAATTTAAAGCTATAATAGCACCGCTTTTCCCATCATTGCTGATTTTAGCAATAACGGCACCTTCTGTTGCTTCGCGGTCGGCACGTTTATTAGCAATAGCTTGTCCTCGTTCACGTATAATTTGAATAGCACGATCAAAATCGCCATTAGATTCGGTAAGGGCTTTTTTACAATCCATCATACCGGCACCAGTAACTTTTCTTAATTTAGCTACATCAGCTGCTTGTACTAACATAAAAAATTTCTTTTAAATGATTATTCTGCAATTTCGCTTTCTTCAGTATCTAATTCAGGAGCATCTTCTAACTCAACTTCCTCTTCGTCTTCGTTAGTTGATTTTTTTGCTACTGATTTTTTTGCTGTAGTTTTAGTTTCCCTTCTTGGACCTTTTTCTTTTTTATCCTTGTCTTGAGGAACCTCTTTATCTTTATCAACTTTACGCTCAGAGAGACCTTCCTCAATAGATTTTGCCAGGGCATCAATCACTAGGTATATGGCTTTGGCGGCGTCATCGTTACATGGGATAACGTAATCCACCTGATTGGGATCAGAGTTTGTATCAACCATTGCGAATACAGGGATTTGTAATCTTTTTGCTTCAGCAACGGCGATTTTTTCTTTTTGGATATCAACTATAAACAGAGCAGCTGGCAATCTGGTTAGATCGACAATGCTACCCAAGTTTTTTTCAAGTTTTGTCCTTTGACGCATAATCTGCAGTTTTTCCCTTTTCGATAAATGATCGAAAGTTCCATCCGTCTCCATTTTGTCGATGGTTGACATTTTTTTAACGGCTTTACGAATGGTAGGGAAATTGGTTAACATACCACCTGACCAACGCTCAGTAACATACGGCATGTTAATTTTACCTACACGATCAGCAACAATATCTTTGGCTTGTTTTTTAGTGGCCACAAAGAGTATTTTACGTCCTGATTTTGCAATTTGCTTCATGGCAGCAGCTGCTTCATCAATTTTTACCACTGTCTTTTGAAGATCGATGATGTGTATCCCATTGCGCTCCATAAAAATATATGGTGCCATACGGGGATTCCACTTTCTTTTAAGGTGACCAAAATGAGCACCCGCATCTAATAATTCTTGAAAACTTACTCTTGACATTTTAATTTTTTTTAACTCGTTTACATTCTTAAAAAAGCAATCATTAAGTAGTTCTAATATTAGATTTTGAGATTGTCAGAAGTGAGATTTGAGATGTATTTCATGTCTCATGTCTCATTGTCTCATTTCTAATTTTTGATAGAAATCTTAACAATTTAGATACTAAACGAAATTCTGCAGTGCTATTAACGCTTACTGAACTGGAATTTCTTGCGTGCTTTTTTCTGTCCTGGTTTTTTTCTCTCTACTTCGCGTGGGTCACGGGTAACAAATCCTGCGGCTCTAAGTTTACTGCGGCTTTCTTCGTTCATTTGAATTAAAGCCCTAGTAATACCTAAACGCACTGCTTCGGCTTGACCAGTAATTCCTCCACCATCCAAGTTCACTTTCACGTCGTACTTGTTAGCTAATTCCAGAAGGTTTAATGGCTGTAAAACAATGTATTGAAGAATTCCTGTTGGGAAATACTCTTTAAAATCTTTGTTGTTTACAATTACCTTTCCTGTTCCTTCGCTCAAGTAAACGCGTGCGATTGCGGACTTTCTACGTCCAACTGCGTTAATCACTTCCATTTCTACTATTTAATTGAATTTAAACTGATTTTTTCAGGTTTTTGCGCCTCGTGAGGATGCGTTTCACCTTCATACACAAATAAATTCCTGAAAAGCTGACGTCCTAATGTGTTTTTAGGTAACATCCCTTTTACAGCTTTTTCTACCATAGCTGTTGGTTTTTTAGCCATTAGCTCTTGGGCCTTAACGATACGTTGACCTCCAGGATGTCCTGTGTGACGTACGTACTCTTTATCACTCCATTTATTGCCGGTTAACTGAACTTTTTCAGCATTGATTACAATTACGTAATCCCCGCAATCAACGTGAGGAGTGAAATCGGTTTTATGCTTTCCTCTAATAAGGAAGGCAACACCTGTGGCAAGGCGACCCAGCACTTCGCTGTTTGCGTCAATTACAATCCATTTTTTGTCAACGGTTGCCTTGTTTGCCGATTTTGTTTTAAAACTTAAAGTGTCCACTCTACTCCTAACTTTTTAATTAATACATAAATACATCGAAATAATATTTTTCGAATGTGGTCTGCAAAAATACAATTAATTCTTTAAACCACAATTATTATAAACAATTTTTGTTCATAACACAAAACCTACTAAAATTGGTCGTTTACCCCTTTTTAAAAGAAACATTTTTTTTGTTTTCAAAAAAACTCCTTACCCTTTTTAATTAAATATTTGCTCAATTTATAATTCAAAGCAAACCTTTTTTTCATTTTATATTCGAACTCAAACTATTTTTTATATTTTTGCCTAATTCATTAAAAAAACTAGTCATGAAAAGAATTTCTAAATTAACATTATTAGTCGTTGTTATTGGTTTGATGAGTTCATGTAACAATCAAAGCTCTCAAAAAAAAGCAGCAGATAATGTAGATGATGTTGTGATGGAAGAAACAACAGAGTTAATTGCAAAATATCCAATGCCAACCTCCTATGAAGTGATTAATGCTTTGAATGAAAGTGGCGCTGGATATATTTTCGACATTACCAATCCTCCTGAAAATGTAGAAAAGTACCTTAGCTTTAAACAAAAAGCCATTAATTTAGGCATTTTTGGCGCCGATTTGATGTATTCCAGTATCTATCAAAAGAAAGATATCACTGCTGCTTATCTCGACAATTTTGTTCAACTGATTGGGGACTTAGATATTTCTAATTTAAATCAGGAATTTTTTCAAAGAGTACAATCAAATTTAGATAATAAAGATTCATTGGTTCAGATAATCAAGGCGGCTCAGTACGATGCCAATAAATACTTAAAAGAAACCAATAAAAACGAGTTGGCTTTGTTTGTCTTAACCGGTAGTTGGATTGAAGGAACTTATCTTACCAGTGAAGCCATTCAATTTGCTAATGATAAAAACACAATTTATCAGTTGGTTATTAAAAACAGGCAATCGTTGATTGATTTAATAAAACTCATGGATAGCTTTAAAGACCAAGAGGATTTCAAAGATATTTATGCCTCTTTGGTAAAGATTAACGAACTATTTATCGTTTTTGAAAAAGACTTGAGTAACACAAAAAATATTGAAAACCTTAAAAAGGAAATACTGACATTCAGAAATAGTTTAGTATAACAACACTTTATATTAACAAAAAGGGCGATTCATGAAAAAGAATCGCCCTTTTTGTTAATGACTTTTTTTAGTGCTTCCAAAAAATTGCCCTAGAATTTACTTCTGAAGCGGTGCCGCATTTTGCTCCACTAAAAAATTCGTATCAGACAGTTTATCCGTTAATTTGTTATTAACATACACATTAAAGGATTCTGGCAATGGAACATTAATATCAATGTAAGCCCAGTTACTGAAAACATCGGTGGTGACTAATTCGGCTGGCCGATAGGGTAAGTTATATTCAAATAATTTGTTCTCTTCCTTATCACGAATGATAATAAAAAACATTTTGTTGTTGGTTTCATATTGATCAAATCGCTCCACATAAAGGATAATTCGTCCTCCAATAGCTTCGTTTCTAATTCTATTGCGAGCTACAATATATATCTTCTCACTCCACTTTTCATTTTTAGCGGTATCCTGCATCAACAGAATCAATTGCTGATAATTCAAATAAGCTATATTTGTTTTTGGAAAAAGACCTACTCCTAAATGAAATTCAAGTTCCGAAAAGATTTCTGTTATTCGGTGTCCATATGTCACATAGGTTGAGCCCTCATACAATTGCATCCTTTTAAGCGCTTCATCAACTTGCGAAAAAGAGTGAAAGGATACCATAAAAAGGGTAATTGATAAGATGTTTTTCATAGTCAATTCACTAATTTTAACTTTTTAATTTTTTATCAGTTAAACAAATCTCCTAATTATTGTACTGGTTCAATTCTTCCCAAACAGCTTGATTAAATAAACTCATGGTGCGTAGTTTCATATCGGCAATGCAATACCCTTTTTTTTCAAAGTTTTCTTCATCTGGTATAGCCACAACCATCATTTTTGCGGCTTTACCGGCAATTACACCGTAAACAGAATCTTCAAAAACCATACACTGTTTAACTGATATACTTAGCCTCTTTGCTGTTTCAATAAATACTTCGGGATGAGGTTTTCCAAAATTCATAAACTCTGCTGATTGTATAACTTTAAATTTATCTTTAATTTCTAATTTTTTGAGCACGGCATCAATTAATAAAGTAGATGATGCAGAAGCTACTGCTATGGGAATTTTCATTGCTTCTAACAATGCAATGGTATCATAAACACCCGGTAAGGCTTTTCCTTCCTCCTTAACCAGATGCGTCACTTCATTCATGATAGCCTCCACAGTCTTATTAATTTGAAGGTTTGCATCAGGAAACATCTGACTCCAATGAGTTACCACTTCATCAACTCTCATTCCTGTGGTTCCCCTACAATCATCTTCAGTAAGGGTAATACCTATTTCCTTAAATATCTTTATTTCTGCTTTCCTCCAAAAAGGCTCTGAATCTATCAGTAATCCATCCATATCAAAAATTACAGCTTTTATCATTGAATCCTTTTTTTTGCTAAAATTACGGTATTTATTCAAAAAATAGGTTCAATACATTGCAATTTTCAGTTGGAGGAATCGATCGGTAATTTAGTTATATTTGTCCATTCATATAAAAAATGAAATGCATTGAAAGGTATTGTAATAAAATCGACAGGAAGTTGGTATTTGGTTAAAGACGAGAGAGGGCTAATTGTTGAATGTCGGATAAGAGGAAAGTTCAGAAATCAGGCCATACGAACAACCAATCCTTTAGCGGTTGGAGATAAAGTGGAGTTTCTGATTGATGAAAAGACCCAATTTGGGGTAATAAACTCTATTGAAGATAGGAAAAATTACATCATCCGCAAATCAATTAATCTTTCGAAACAAGCTCACATACTTGCCGCTAATGTTGACCAAGCCATTATACTTGTAACGTTAACAAAACCACGTACCTATACCGAATTCATTGACCGATTTTTAGTTTCCGCTGAAGCTTACAGCATTCCTGCTAAAATAATTTTTAATAAAATAGATCTATATTCCGCTTCTGAAAATACAGAAATGGAGCAGTTGCTCAAAATTTATCAGAATATTGGATATGAATGTTTTACCGTCTCTGCTCTTCTGAATCAAGGAGTCGAAGCAATCAACCAATTATTGTCGAATAAAATTTCGGTAATTGCTGGTCATTCAGGAGTAGGAAAATCGACCCTAATTAATACAATTGATCCCCTGATGAATTTAAAAACCTCAGAGATATCTGATTATCATGAATCGGGTAAGCATACCACTACTTTCCCTGAAATGCATGCATTAAACAATCAAGGATACATTATTGATACGCCAGGCATAAAAGGCTTTGGTATTATTGATATGGACACCGATGAAATTGCCCATTATTTTCCAGAGATTTTTGCTGTTATCGAAGGCTGTCAATATTATAACTGCACTCATTCCCATGAACCGGGATGTGCAGTAAAGAGAGCGGTTCAATTGGGCAAAATTGCAGAAAGCCGCTATAAAAGCTATTTGAATTTATTGTTGAACGACGAAGATGAAAAATACCGCACTACATAAGGCAAATTATTTTGTTTTTGCCGTTCTTATTATAGGTCCTTTTGTTTCGTGCCATAACCCGGAATCAAGGCCGAATTTGGCTCATAAAAAGGAGCAAATACTTTTGCCTGCTCCAAATAAAACGGCTCCTAAATCCAAACTAACCAAAAGGTTAGTTCCACTTACCGATGAAAATTTAGTGACAGAGCTTACCAAATATGGCACTGAAAATAGGGAAACAATGGTTATGATGAAAACCCCAAAAGGGACTATTAAAATAAAACTATACGAAAACACCCCCTTGCACCGAGCCAATTTTATCCGCTTAATAAAAAATGATTTCTATAAAGGAACCATGTTTTATAGAGTTATAAATCATTTTATGATTCAAGGTGGGGATTCCGATGATTGGGAGCGACAAACCATTAAACAAAAGATGGGGAGTTACACGTTACCTGCCGAAATAAACAAAGAAAATATTCATAAAAAAGGTGCTCTTTCTATGGCTCGCGAGTACGAAAACAATCCTGAGAAAAGGTCCGTTTCCTTTGAATTTTTTATTGTTCAAGGAACAAAATATACCGATGGGGAGTTACTGGGAGCACAACAACAATACAAACTAAACATTTCACCTGAAAACAAAACTATTTACAAAACATTGGGAGGTACCCCTCATTTAGATGGGCAGCATACGGTTTTTGGACAGGTGGTTGAAGGCTACGATGTAATTGATTCCATAGCTGGTTGTAAAGTAGATGAAGGAAATTGGCCCATTGAAAACATAACCATTGATTTTGAAATTATAAATTGATTTTTTAGTATCTTACTATTGTAAAATTTTAAATTATGAATCTATTACTTATCAGCAATTCAACCATGGCCGGTGAACCCTATCTTGAATATCCAAAACAAGATATTGCCAACTTTTTAGGAACTAAGTCAATAAAAGCACTATTTATTCCTTATGCCGGAGTAACCCTTTCGTGGGACAATTATGAAACTAAAGTTAAAGAACGTTTTAATCAAGTGGGCCATGATATAATTTCTATACATCACTTCGAAAATCCAATTAAAGCAATTGAGGAAGCTGAAGCCATTGTTGTTGGAGGAGGAAACACTTGGCAACTGCTACAAAAAGTACGAGAAAATGGTTTAATTAATCCTATTAAAAAAAAGGTTGCTGCAGGAACCAAATACATTGGCTGGAGTGCCGGATCAAACCTTGCATGCCCAACCATAAAAACTACCAATGATATGCCCATTGTCGATCCAAAAGGATTTGACGCCATAAATTTAATTCCATTTCAAATTAATCCTCATTACTTAGATGTCAATCCAGCTGGCCACGGCGGCGAAACCCGTGAGGACAGAATTTTAGAGTTTTTGGCGGTTAATCAAAAAGTTACGGTAGCTGGTTTACGGGAAGGTTGCATGTTTATTGTTCATAATAGCACTATTACTTACAAAGGGAAATTACCACTTCGGATTTTTCAGTACGGTAAAAAACCTTATGAAGTGGAGCCGCTGGGAGATTTTAATTTTTTATTGAATTTGGAACGTTTGTAATTTATGAAATTACTGAATTACTTCATAATTGGATTTATTTGCGCCTCCAACACCGTTAATTCACAAATTTTGATTCCGAAAAAAGATTATATACCGGAAATTCGGCAATCAAGGTATAGTTTTGCTTTAAGTTTAATATCGGGGGCCAATTCTGATTTGGTATCCTTTGGTATTATGCGCCAAAATCCGGACAGTAGCTACGAAATGCTCTTTTTAACTAAAGATGCTTTTATCCGTCAAGCCTCAGGATACGAAACTTCCCGGGCAAATCCTGATAAGATTAATTATTTTATGGAATATCAAATTGATCCTAAAATATTAGATGATCTGTGGCGGCTAAAACATGATGTATTTCCTTACGGAAAAAATGAAGAGGCTGGTTGGGGAACTAAATTAGGAGTACCTTCAGATGCTCAATTTCAACTTTTAACGGAGTTTGGCCTCAGCAAAATGTCCGATTTTGTGATTGACAAAAATCTGTGGCGGTTATTAAAAAAAGTCAGCGATCCATTGTGGATAGGGACTTATCAATTAAGAAAACCCTAAAACGGTTATAAATCCTTATTTATTGAAGTTCTTTTATCGAGTAATTGATTGATTTCTTTTTCCGAAAGGGTTGGGTTTTTTAGAAGTGTGTCAATTGATTTCAATTCTCCATTAAATTCAGGATTATCAGAATTATCATATATTCCCAAATCCTTCTTTAATTGAACTACCATTTGCGAGATAATTTGCTTTATGGGCTCGCCTAATTCTTCAATTAGCCCATCAGGAATATTGTTTTTTATCATTTGGTAGTTACTTGTGAGTAACTCAAAATTTTTATACAGCGGATCATTTTTTATTACTACTCCTTCTTGAGTAGCTTTATCGCGCAATTTTGCAAAAAGCACAATTAATTCATCGAGCTTTGAAATGAACGCTTTGTCTTTCTCTTCCATAGTAAGTAATTTGAACGTTTTATAAATTCAATATTTTATTATCTATTGCCTTCAAAGATACTTCGTTAATCTCAAAATTAGCCATAAATGCACGCATAAAAATTTTCTTCGGGGAGTTAACATAATAAAAAAAGCTGCCTTGTTTAGCAGCTTTTCAAGTATTCGATATTTAATTTATTCAATCAATAATTGTTATCCAATGGTGTTTATCTTCAATTTCACCAAACTGAATACCTAGCAATTGTTGATAAAGCTTGGTGGAAATTGGACCAGCCTCGCCATTTTGGCTATACACATATTCCTTTCCATCTAATTGGGCATCTACAATTTTCCCAATAGGGGAGATAACGGCAGCTGTTCCGCATGCGCCACATTCTGAAAACTCAGACAACTCTGTTACAGGCACTTGTCGTCGCTCCACTTTCATTCCCATTTCTTCAGCAAGAGTAATCAAACTTTTATTGGTGATGCTCGGTAAAATAGATGAGGATAATGGGGTCACATAAGTATTATTCTTTATTCCAAAGAAATTAGCTGGACCACATTCATCAATATATTTTTTCTCTTTGGCATCGAGATACAGCGCGGCTGCATACC
>JAIFNJ010000040.1 GCA_020047835.1 Bacteroidota bacterium | reverse complement strand
TCACCAAAGGAAATAAATACGCCGTTTTGAGCGACATTCTTGGTGATGAAGATCATTTAGGCGATATGGATTTTAAAGTTACCGGTACCAAAGATGGTATTACCGCTACCCAAATGGATATTAAAGTTGATGGGTTGCCTTACGAAGTTTTGGCCCAGGCATTGGAACAAGCAAAAGAAGGCCGTATGCACATTTTAGGAAAGATATTGGAAACCATTTCGGAACCAAGGGCTGAATTTAAACCTCATGCTCCACAAGTGGTTACCATTATGATTCCAAAAGATACCATTGGATCGCTGATTGGCCCTGGTGGCAAGATTATCCAAGAAATACAAGCTTCAACTGGAACTACCATCATTATTGAAGAAATTGGTAATATGGGTAAAGTGGAAGTGGTTGCCTCCAATAAGGAAGCCATTGATGCTGCCGTTAAAAGGATTAAAGGCATTGTGGCTGTTCCTGAAATTGGAGAAGTATACAAAGGTAAAGTAAAAGCCATTGTGGCATTTGGTGCTTTTGTTGAAATACTCCCCGGCAAAGAAGGATTGCTGCACATTTCGGAAATTGAATGGCGCCGCTTGGATAAAGTGGAAGAAGTTCTGAAAGAAGGCGATGAAGTGGAAGTTAAATTGATTGACGTTGACAAAGCCGGAAAATTCAAGCTTTCCAGAAAAATATTGATGCCAAAACCAGAACGTAACGATACAAAAGAATAAAATTTCATTTATTCATCATATATAAAAGCTCCCACATTGGGGGCTTTTTTTTATTTTTGAATTACCATGGTGCAGTTTAAATCATATCAAATAACTATTACCGGAAGAGTGCAAAATGTAGGTTTCCGGTTCAATGCCCAAGACACGGCACTGAAGCTGGGGCTTAACGGATTCGTTATGAACAAACCCGATGGTAGTGTTTATATTGAAGTTGAAGGCGATGAAGAAGCTATAAATAAGTTTCTGATATGGTGCCACAAAGGACCTGATTGGGCCAGGGTAATAAGTGTTAAGGTTATTGAACAGGATATTTGTGGTTACGGAAAATTCATTGTGGAAAGGTAATTTTCTAAATAGATCTAATCCATATGACGATATTATTATGAGTCTTTCATTCCTTTTAAAGCATCCACCTCATGGCTCAACTCCTCCCAATTATGCATTTCGTTTCCTAAATCCTTTTTGAGTTTTTCGTACTTTTCAAAAATCGTGTGATCGCTGCTGTTTTCAGGTATTGATAATAATACATTCATCTTTTCAATTTCAGATTCCAAGTTCATAATCTGTTCTTCGCTATCTTCAACGGCCTTTTGGGCTTTCCTGATTTTCTTATCCAGTTCTTTGCGCTCTTCGTATTTCAATTTATTATCCGAAGATTCTTTCGGTTTTTCATCGGAATCCGCTTTTTTTGTCAGGTTCAATTGGTTCAGTGTTTCCAACCTTTTCCGCTGCAAAAACTCAGCAATGCCATATAGATTCTGCTTTGCTTTTTTATCTTTAAACTCATAAACGGTTTGCACAATGCCATCCAAAAAATCACGGTCGTGCGAAACCAGAATCAACGTGCCGTCGTAAGTGAGCAGCGCTTGCTTCAAAATATCTTTTGAGCGCATATCCAAGTGATTGGTGGGCTCATCAAGCACCAGTAAGTTAGCCGGCTCCAAAAGCAGCTTGGCCAGCGATAAGCGTGCTCGTTCTCCTCCGGAAAGGACACTTACCTTTTTATCCACATCCTCGCCCCGAAAAAGGAAGGACGCCAAGATATCGCGGATTTTGGTTCGGATATCACCCGTGGCAACAGCATCAATAGTTTGCAGTACTGTTTTGGAATCATCTAACATTTCGCTTTGGTTCTGGGCATAATACCCAATCTTCACGTTGTGTCCCAGTTTCAGGTGACCTTCGTAGGGGTGTTGCCCAATAATCACTTTCGAAAAAGTGGTCTTTCCTTCCCCATTTTTACCTACAAAAGCAACTTTTTCTCCCTTTTCAAGAACAAAATCGAGTTTTGAAAGCACCAAGTGGTCGCCAAAACTCTTTGATAGTTCCTTTGTTTCCACAATTATTTGTCCTGAATGAGGAGCTGGTGGAAACCGAAAATGGATGGAAGAACGGTCGAGTTCATCAATCTCAATGCGATCTATTTTATCGAGCATTTTAATGCGCGATTGAACCTGCACGCTTTTAGTGGCTTTATACCGAAACCGTTCAATAAATTGTTCAGTAACTTCAATTTTTTTCTGCTGATTTTCAAAAGCGGCCCGCTGCTGCTCTAATAGTTCCTGCCTCAACACCACATATTTTGAATAGCCTACTTTGTAATCGTAAATTTTACCCAAAGATATTTCAATGGTCCGGTTGGTAAGATTATCCAGAAACGCTTTATCGTGTGAAACTACTACAACAGCCCCTTCATAAACTTTTAGCATATCTTCGAACCATTGAACTGATTCAATATCGAGGTGGTTGGTAGGCTCATCGAGCAGCAGAACGTCTGGTTTTTTTAGCAGCACTTTGGCCAACTCAATGCGCATCCTCCAGCCACCGCTAAATTCAATGGTAGGACGCTCAAAATCGGTGCGTGAAAAACCCAACCCCAGCAAGGTGTTTTCAATATTGGCCTGGATGCTTCCACCGCCCAACAAGTTAAACCGTTCGGTTTTTTCGGAGAGCTTATGTATCAAATCTAGGTATTCCTTCGATTCATAGTCGGTTCGGGCAATCAGTTCCTCGTTATAATTTTTTATTTCCTGCTTAATGGTAAGTATTTCGTCGTAAGCACCCATGGTTTCTTTAAACACATTTTTGGTATCAGAAACAATCATGTGCTGTGGCAAATATCCAATGGTGGTATCGCGGGGAACGGCTACTTGGCCCTTATCATATTGTTGCAATCCGCATAGCACTTTTAGTAAGGTGGATTTACCTGCACCGTTTTTGCCGGTCAAGCCAATCCTATCGCGGGGGTTAATCAAAAAGCTGATGTCATCGAAAAGTGGTGTACCTGAGAATTCTACCGTCAGGCCATTTACTGAAATCATATATAAAGTGTATTAAATCGGGGCAAAAATAGTAACAAAAATTCAGGGTATGAACTATTGATGTGTGATTGTTAAAAACCAATAAAATAAATGCTGGTAAATGCCATTCAATTGCTTGTTTTGTAAAAATATTAACCGTTTAACCGTAACTTTGGAATACTGAATTTTATAAAATGCACCTAGTTTCCGTAAATAATTTTTTTCTTGTTTTATTGTCCCTCTTTCTTAGTATTAATCAAGCAGCAAATTCTCAGTCGGTTGGTTTGGTTTTAAGCGGTGGAGGAGCTAAAGGCTTGGCTCATATTGGAATGATAAAAGCTTTGGAAGAAAACAACATTCCTATTGATTACATTGCAGGCACTTCGATGGGAGCAATAATTGGTGGACTTTATGCCATTGGATACTCTCCCGATGAAATAGCAGAAATTCTCAAATCGGACGAATTTCTACGATGGTCGATGGGGATAATAGACATTGAGGAAACGTATTATTACAAATCGAAAAATGAATCACCGACATGGTTGGAGTTTCCATTTTCAAGTGTTGATGGCCAATTTAAACCTTTTTTACCCACAAACTTAATATCACCAGAGCAGATGGACCTGCGTTTTATGCAATTTTTTGAACCTGCCGGAGCCAATGCCAATTATGACTTTAGCCGTTTGATGGTTCCTTTTTTTTGCATTGCATCTGATGTTCACAAAAACCAGCCGGTTGTGCTCGATCAAGGTAGTTTGTCGGCTGCCATTAGAGCCTCCATGACTTTTCCCGGGTATTTCAAACCCATTTCCATCGATAGCGTTCTTTTGTTTGATGGAGGCATGTTGAATAATTTTCCAGCTGAACTAATGGTACAAAAACACAATCCCGATATTTTAATAGGGTCCAAAGTGGTATCGAACCCAAAAAAGCCTGATTCGGATGACATATACAGGCAACTGGAAAATGTTTTTATGAAAACTACCAATTATCAGATGCCCAAGAATGGTATTTTAATTGAACCCAAAGTTGATGCCTTTGGATTGTTCGAACTAACAAAATTCGACACGTTGTATCAACTCGGCTATTTGGCTGCAATGGAAAAAATGGACTCTCTGAAAGAACTGATAAAATACCGGATACCATCCATTGAATTAAGCAAGAAAAGAGACGCGTTCAAGAAAGGAAGTAAACCCATTGTGATAGAAAATATATACATAACGGGAGTTGACAACCAAACAGCCGATTACATTCTAAAGAATATCCTGCGAAATAGGCAATACCTTACTTTTGCTGAATTTGAAAAGGAGTATTTTAAATTATTATCCGATAAAATTATCCGCTCCATATTCCCTAGAGTCCAGTACAATAGCAATACCGGGAGCTTTGATGCTTATTTGGAAATAAAAACCAAGAATGAGTTTGCCATGGCTATTGGTGGCAATATTTCGTCGAACCTAAGAAACATGGGATATCTTGATTTGAATTATTATTTTCAAAAAAAGAATGTTTACAATCTATACTCCAACATCTATTTTGGAAGTTTTTACAATTCGCTGATGGGGAAATTCCGCATGGATTTTCCACCCCGTACTATTAAAAAAGATCGGGTAATTTCGTCCTTTTATATTGATTTGGCGGCAAACACCAACAACTGGAACTATTTTAAATTATCGAACGAATGGTTTATCGACAGTAAGTCGCCATCATTGATAGTGAGAAAAGAATACCATTTTGAATCCAATTATGGAAAACCTGTTTCAACCCGGGGATTATTTTACACCGGCTTTTCGTACGGTAAATTAACCGATGAATACTTCCAAACCAATTTAGTTTCCAAAGACGATGTGGCCGACCGCACTTTTTTTGACTATTCAAGCATTCATGCCACTTACGAATACAGTACGCTGAATTACAAAGAATACTCATCCGCTGGTGCCTTCTTTAAGCTCCAAACCCGATATGTAACCGGTCAGGAGTTGTATTTACCCGGCACTACTCCAGAGCCAGAGAATCAAGTAGAACTTCAATCCGGCCATTCCTGGTTTTCATTGATAGCCGAATATCAAACCTATCCCGCCATAAACCGATGGTTTACTCTGGGTTTTAAGTCAACAGTAAACTATTCAAACAAAAGTGCATTCAGCAATTCCATGTCAACATTATTGAGTGCTTTTAGCTATACTCCTTTTCCGCAGAGTAAAATAGATATTCTTCAAAACTACCGTGCCAACACCTATTTGGCTGCAGGCATTATTCCTATTTTTAAACTGAACAAAAACTTCGATATTAGGGTTGAAGCATTAATTTATGAGCCTTACAAATATATTTTACTTGATGATTTCAATCCTGCCTACTCCAAGGCCTTCCCAGCTCCAAGTATTATGGGCTGTAGCGCACTGGTTTGGCATACCCCCATTGGGCCTTTCTCGCTTACAGCCAGCTATTTTATGCACGAAGAAACTCCCTTTTATTTCCAGTTGAACTTTGGTTACCTGCTTTTCAACAAACGGGGCATTGATTGATGGCTTTAAATTGTTGCAGCAAGATTCCATTTGTGTGAACTAAAGAATAATGTAGTTTATGCTCTATTTCATAAATTGTTAAAACAGAAAATGCCTTGTCTTTAGTTGTTTACAAAACTAAAAATCAGCTTTGGAATATGTCAAAATAGAAATAAAATAAAATAAAAGCCTAACCACGGGCTACAAGCGCTCGGGAATAGCGCCACAAGGTTAACTTAAGATATTTTTTTGCAACAAAAAACTTACGTAATCAGCTGCGTGCGATTTGAATCGAGTTTTACAAAAATAAACAGCAGAAAGGTAAACCCCCAAAGCGATGAGCCACCATAACTAAAAAAGGGCAAAGGAATACCAATAACAGGAGCCAAGCCAATGGTCATTCCCACATTTATAGCCACATGGAAGAACAGAATGCTGGCTACACAATAGCCATAAATGCGGCTGAATTTTGATTTTTGCCGTTCGGCCATAATAATAATCCGCATAAGCAACGCCAAAAACAGACCCAATACTATAGCTGATCCTACAAAACCCCACTCTTCGCCAACCGTACAGAAAATAAAATCGGTACTTTGTTCGGGCACAAATTTGAATTTGGTTTGTGTACCCAGCAAGTATCCTTTCCCAATTGGTCCACCGGAACCAATGGCAATCATGCTTTGGTTTACATTGTAACCGGCTCCATAAGGATCGGACTGTATTCCCAAAAGCACTTTAATTCTGCGTTGCTGATATCCATCCAATACATTATCGAAAAAGTAATCGACCGAATAGGCGTAAAATATGGAAGAAAATAATACTGCCAGAATGATAAAACCCCCATTTAATTTGTTTTTAAAGAGTATGTAAACAAAAAATAGGGAAGAAAAGAATAGCGCCAGTAACAGGAGTAAAGTTATCGATGCATCGGGCATGAAATAGGTTATTACTAACCAAACCAAAACTGAGGAAATTCCTACTATTAAAGCGGCAATTAACGTTTCGTTTTGTCGCCGGTACAATATATAGAAGGCTAATAGAGCCAATATCTCTAAAATTATAATAATTATATAGTTTTCGAAAAGCATGGCTAAAACGAACAAAGCCACAGCCAATAAACCAAAAAGCATATAAACCGAAGGCATCCCCTCGCGATAAAACACCAGAATAAAAATGAAGAATACCAATGCTGAACCTGTATCGTTTTGCAATAAAATAAATAGGGTTGGAATGCCTATAATGGCAAAAAACACCAATAAGGTTTTGAACTTTTCCGGCTTTAAACTATAATGACTTAAATATTTTGCCATTGCCAGTGCAGTGGCAATTTTTGTAAATTCAGCTGGTTGAAACTGGATGGATCCTATAACTAACCAAGATTTTGCTCCATTAATCCGAGTACCCACAATGAGCACTGCAATTAAAAGAAGAATAGATAACCCATAAATGATGTAAGCAAAAGAGGAATAAAATTTACTGTCAACAACCAATGCAATTACAATTATTAAAAAGGCGGCACCTATCCATATAAGTTGCTTCCCATACCGCGTTCCAAAATGAAAACCATGCTGTTGTTCTTCATTAAACACCGCAGAATAAATATTCAACCATCCTAGTATTACCAAAAGAAAATATAATCCAATGGTTATCCAGTCAAGGTCATTCCAAATGCTATTTTTAGGGCTGCGCATCTATCAAATTTCTTTCTAATATGTGTTTCTCCAGAGCGGGTCTGGCAATACTATCGTTTATATACTTTTCAATCATTAGGCTTGCAATAGGAGCTGCCCAGGTAGCTCCAAAACCAGCATTTTCAACATACACAGCTATCGCAATTTTTGGATTATCTTTCGGGGCAAATGCAATAAATATGGAGTGATCGTCCCCATGCGGATTTTCAGCAGTTCCTGTTTTTCCACAAATTTCTATTCCGGGCATTCGGGCAATACGGCCGGTTCCACCATCATCCCCATTAACTCCCAGAAACATCCCTTCAATAACGGGTTCAAAATTCACAGAGTCAATGTTAGTATATTTCCTTATCAAAAAAGGTTTTTGGACCGTATCATAGGTTTCTGATGTGCTTTTAATTACATGAGGTACATAATAATATCCTTTGTTGCAAATGATGGCTGTCATGTTTGCCATTTGTAGCGGGGTCATCAATAATTCACCTTGCCCAATTGCAAGCGAAACAATATTTAAAGATTTTAAACGGTTGCCATGAATACGATTATAAAGGCTAAGTGTGGGAATGTAACCATTCACCTCGTGGGGTAGATCAATTCCAAGTTTTTGCCCAAAACCGAACGAAATTACTGAATTTCTCCATAAGCCATAGGCATTTTCCACGGACCCATATTTGGGGGCATCCAATATGGAGCGAAAAACATTGGCATAATAGGCGTTGCAAGAATGCTGGATTGAGTGTTTCAGATCGAGTGGACTTCTGTGGTTGTGGCATCCCATGTGGAAGTTTCCAATATTATAGCCACCATAACACGAAAAAACAGTCCAAGGCTTAATAATTTCCTCTTGAAGTCCAATCAACGCATTTACCAATTTAAATGTTGAGCCAGGAGGGTATCTGGCCATCAAAGGCCTGTCAAACAAAGGAAGCAAAGAGTCATTTTTTAGCTTGTCATAGTTTTCAGTACGGTTACGCCCAACCAATAAATCCGGGTCAAAACCGGGTGAACTAACTAAAGTAAGAATTTCACCGGTAGAAGGCTCTATGGCAACAATGCTGCCTCTTTTATTTTTCATGAGCGCCTCCCCATAAGCTTGTATCGTGGCATCAATAGTTAAGGTAACATTTTCACCATGAATGGCTATAGTGTCAAACTTCCCTTCTTTAAAACGTCCTTTTATTCGGTTGTGCACGTCAACCATAAAAATCTCAACCCCCTTCTTCCCACGAAGTACCTTTTCATAGGATTGTTCAACTCCACTAATACCAATATAGTCACCCGAGTTATAATACGGATCTTTTTTTGTTAACTCATCATCTACCTCACCAATGTATCCTAAAACATGGGCGCCAATTTTTTCCGGGTATTTACGCAAAGTCCGGGTTTGGACAAAAAAACCTTTAAAGTTGTACAGCTGTTCTTGCAATGGAGCATAATTCCGGGCTGAAATCTGTTTCGCAAAAACTGACGGTTTATAGTAGGAATAATTTTTTGCGGCTTTGAGTCGTTGAGCTATTTGTTCTTTCGTCAAATCAAGCAATTTCGCAAGTTGATTGGTATCAAAAGGCTCAACTTGCCTGGGTATTACCAAAATATCATACGCAGCTTCATTATATACCATCAACTTTCCATTCCGGTCGTAAATTAAACCCCTGGACGGGTACTGAGTTACATAACGCAATACATTATTTGAAGCTGATAATTTATAGGATTGATCAACGATCTGCAGAAAAAATAATCGAATGATATAAATCAGAATTATAAGGCTGAATATTCCTCCAATAATATACTTTCGGCTAAGATATGGGTTCATTGCTTTCTAAATATTATATATTGGCTAAGCACAATAAGAAGGATGGTAAAAAACGTGCTAACTAGGGTTCGCCATAATATCAGGTAAAATGCATTGAAATTGTAGGCCTCAACAATAAATAAAAACAAATGATGACTAAAAACCAAGAGTAAGGAATATTTTATAAACCAATTAAATCCGAACAAATGAATGGAAGGAAAGGTACCGGCTTCAAAAGTATCGCGAGTGGAAATTGCCTGAAGAACTATGGGACGTAAAAATCCCATGAAAACAGTTGCTGATGCATGCATACCTAGTGTATCACAGAACATATCAATAACCAATCCAAGTAAAAAGGAAAACACCAACAGTAGCCAGTTGGGTATTTGAAATGGCAGCAATAGAATAAATAAAACATACAAATAGGGATTAATATATCCGCTCACCTGAATATTATTCAAGACCCATACTTGCAGCAAAACAAGAATGATAAACAGCAATATATATCGTTGGAACAGTTTAATCATGACTTGATTCGGTCTCTAATTGCATTTGTTCTTGATATAAAAAATTCTTAATAACCATTACATGTTGAAGCCTTTTGAAATCAACAGCAAGTTGCACTTTTACTTCAAGAAATTCACCCGTTTCGCTTTTGTCAACTTCACTTACAAACCCCACTAATTCACCTTTTGGAAACATGGCAGAATAGCCGCTTGTTATAATTGTATCGCCAATAGCAACTGAAATATGGCTCGGTAACTCGGAAAAAGTTACATATTGGTAATTCGATCCATTCCAATTAATTGATCCAAAATAACCAGACTCTTTGAACATGGCACTTACTTTCAAATTCTGATTTAGCAAACTAATAACAGAGGCATAATTAGCAGAAACTTCCTTAACTACTCCCACAATACCAAAGGGTGAAACTACCGCCATTCCTTTATCAATTCCTTGTTTACGACCTATATTCAGCGTTAGATAATTATTGGTTTTGTTAATTGAATTATTTATTACCAATGCAGGTACGAACTGATATTGTTGAAGGTAGATTGAGTCGTAAACATTCATCAAAGGTACCTTTTCCTGTTTAAAAGAGGTTAAGGATGCATTTCGGCTATCGGTAATAAAATTCATTAGTTGAAGGTTTTTTTCCTTCAAACTAAGATACTGGTTCATGCCAGAAAACTTTTTATATACAGATCCTGAAATCTGGTTTGATGAATTTAAAAAAGATGCCCGCTGATAGTCGTTATATTGAATGAGAAGAAAAAATGAGAAAAATTCCATTAAAAGGAATAAAATGATAAAATGGTAAGTGTGAATAAAATTCAGTAAACTTCTCATGTATTAATTTATCCTTCAATAAGTATTATTTCTTCGATTACTTAATCAAAAACGAAAATCTATCAGAATTCTTCAACGCAATTCCAGTGCCTCTTGCTACTGCATGCAATGGATCTTCCGCTACATGAAATGGAATTTTGGTCTTCTCCGTTAATCTCCTATCTAAACCTCGAAGTAAGGCACCACCACCGGCCAGAAAAATACCCTTTCGGTAAATATCGCTGTATAATTCAGGAGGAGTATGTTCCAATGTGGCCATTATAGCCGCTTCAATCTTACAAATAGAACGGTCCAAACAATGGGCAATTTCCTGATAAGATACTGGAATTTCAATTGGTAAAGCGGTCATTTGATGGGGTCCCCTAACCATATAATCAGCAGGAGGATCTATCAATTCTGGCATTGCTGAACCCACGTTTATTTTAATATCTTCAGCCGTTCGTTCTCCAATTTTTATATTGTGCTGATGACGCATGTATTCGCGAATGTCGGCAGTTAAATCATCACCTGCAATGCGAATGCTCTGGTTAGCCACAATGCCACCAAGAGAAATAACAGCAATTTCTGTAGTCCCTCCACCAATATCAACAACCATGTGACCTTCAGGTGCTTCCACATCAACACCCATTCCAATAGCTGCTGCCATTGGTTCATAAATCATCAGCACTTCGCGTCCTCCGGCATGTTCCGATGAATCGCGCACCGCGCGAATTTCCACTTCAGTAGAACCAGAAGGTATGCAAATAACGATTTTTAAAGCTGGACTAAAGAGTTGTGTTTTATTGTTATTTATCATCTTTATCATCCCACGAATCATCAATTCTGCTGCATTAAAATCAGCAATAACTCCATCGCGCAACGGACGCACTGTTTTAATGTGTTCGTGGGTTTTCCCGTGCATCTGCCGGGCTTTTTCTCCAATAGCAATCAACTTACCGGTTGCCGTATCTATGGCCACAATTGAGGGTTCGTCAACAACAATTTTATCATTATGAATAATGATGGTATTAGCTGTACCTAGGTCAATTGCTATTTCTTGTGTTAAAAATGAAAATAATCCCATTGGTTATATCTGTGTTATATCTGTTAATGTTTAAAATGTCGTATTCCTGTAAATACCATAGCTATTTTATTATTATTGCAATAATCAATGGTATCTTTATCCCGAACAGAGCCTCCCGGCTGCACCACTGAAGTGATACCTGCTTTAAATGCAATTTCAATAGAATCTGCAAACGGGAAAAAAGCATCAGAAGCCATCACGGCATCCGATAATCCATTTTCAAATAAATGGGCTTTTTCAATGGCCTGTTTTAATGCATCTACCCTTGAAGTTTGACCCACTCCGCTGGCAAGTAATTTTTTGTCTTTGGCCAAAACTATTGCATTTGATTTGGTATGTTTCACAATTTTTAGTGCAAATTCCAAATCACCAAATTGTGATTCTGTGGGTGCAACAGCAGTTACCACATTCATTTGGTTTCGATCTTCAACTACATGGTCAAATTCTTGGACTAAAACACCATTTAAAACCGACCTTATCTGTTTTGCGGACTGTTTTTTTCGGTGGTCGATTAAAAGGATTCGTTTATCCTTTTTCAATAGTAATTCAAGGGCATTTTTTTCAAAAGATGGCGCTATCAAAACTTCATAAAAAAGTTTATCAATTTCCGTGGCTGTTTCCAAATCAATTTCGGTGTTCGCGATGCAATTCCACAGGCATTATTATGTTTTAAAATGGCAAAAGATGTCTCGTTAAATTCATCGATTAATTTAACGGCAGAATCCACATCAAGTATGTTATTATAGCTAACTGCTTTACCTCCCAAAATGGTGAATGAAGCATCAAAATCACCGTAAAAGGCTGCTTTTTGATGAGGGTTTTCACCATACCGAAGATTCATGCATTTTGAAAATTCCGCTTTATAACTGGTCGGATTTTCTTTATCGAAAAAATTAAAAATTGCGGTATCGTAATGCGATGAAGTATCAAATGCTTGAAGGGCAAACCTTTTTCGCTGTGCTAGGGTAATTTCCCCATTATGGTTTTTCAGGATTGAAAGCAATTCACCGTATTGATTTCGGGAGCTGATAATAACCACATCGTTAAAATTTTTTGCTGCTGCTCTTATTAATGAAATTCCTCCAATATCAATTTTTTCAATAATCTCCTCTTCGGCTGCTCCACTGGCAACAGTGGCTTCAAATGGGTATAAATCAACAATTACTAAATCAATTTCATTAATTTCATATTGTTCCAGATGCTTTTTATCTTCAGGGTTTTCCCGGCGAGCAAGTATCCCTCCAAATACTTTGGGGTGTAATGTTTTCACTCTTCCACCTAAAATTGAAGGATACGAGGTTAACTCTTCAACGGCGGTAACAGGAATTTGCATTCCTTTTATAAAATCATAAGTTCCCCCTGTAGAAAAGAATTTAACCCCTAAATGGTTTAATTCTTTTACTAACGGATCTAAATTATCTTTATGATAGACTGAAATTAATGCGCTTTTAATCCTTTTCAACATAACCAAATTTTACTAAACCCTATCAAAAAAAACTCCTCTGAACTTGTGGATTTCAGCGAACAAATATAAAACTAAAAATAGTTAATCTATTGAAAGAAATTGCTTAAAGGAAAATAAATAGTACCCTTTTGTTAAAATATTATTCCGATGATAGAAACTTTTTAACCTAAGGTACTTATTCTATCCAATTTTTTCATGTCTAGAATTTTAATTTTCCTTCCACTTATTGATATTACTCCTTCACCAGCAAATGTTGATAAGGTTCTAATCGCATTTGAAGTAGTCATATTGGAAAGGTTGGCAATATCCTCCCTCGACAGAAATATTTTAATGGTTGATTCATCATCCTCTAAACCATAGGTATCTTTTAGGAAAATGATAGATTCCGCTAAGCGTCCACGAATATGTTTCTGGGTCAATGCCACAGTCCTTCGGTTTGAAAAACCCAAATCAGTAGCTAAGGAACGTATCAATCCAATGGCAAAATCGCTGTTCTCACGAATCAGTTTCATTAAATCCTCTTTATCAACGATACAAATGGTAGTATCTTCAAGAGCTACGGCAGTTGCTATATGGTGTTCTTCAGCAAAAAGAGCCCTAAACCCCATCAATCCGTATGGTTTAACCATCCGAACTATTTGTTCCCTACGTCCTACCCCTTCTCTAAATACTTTCACTTTTCCATCACAAAGCACCAAAAGTCCAATTGGATCATCTCCTTCTTTGAACAAAATATCGTTCTTTTTATAATAACCACATGAGTGTCTCTCCCTAACAAATTCAATTTGTTCCGGACGCAACAATGAAAAGATGGCCTCAGGGGCATCTAAGCATTTATCACAATCAATATTTTTTTGCATCATTCTACAACTAGTTTATGCTGAATAACATGATAAAAACCAAAAATATAAAAACTTAACCATTTAATCATACAAAAAAAGATATATTATTCTGATTCTTATCATCGTTTTTGAAGTAACACAATATTTTCAACATGATGGGTATGAGGAAACATATCAACCGGTTGAACTTTTATAATGTTATAAGAATCTTTTAATAAATCGATATCCCGGGCTTGCGTGGCTGGATTACAGCTTACATATACAATTTTTTCAGGACCGCAATTTTTAATCGTCTCAACCACCGATGGATGCATTCCCGCGCGTGGCGGATCTGTAATTATGACATTGGGGCTTCCATGGAATTTTATAAAATCTTCATTGAGTATATCTTTCATATCGCCGGCAAAAAAATGCACATTATTAATGGTATTCATTTGAGCATTAATCTTAGCATCCATTACAGCATCTTCAACATACTCTACTCCAATAACTTTTGAAGCGTTACCCGCTATAAAACAAGCAATGGTTCCAGTGCCGGTATATAAGTCGTAAACAATTTCATTACCTTTAAGATCAGCATATTCGCGCACTTTTAAATATAGCTGATAGGCTTGGTTTGAATTGGTTTGATAAAAAGATTTGGGTCCGATCTTAAATTTCAGATTTTCCATTTGCTCGTAAATGCAATCTTGTCCTTTATACACAATAGCTTCTAAATCGGAATAAGAATCGTTTACTTTTTTATTGATAATATATTGTAAAGAAGTTATTGTTGAACCAAATTTTTCTGAAAGAAAATTCATCACATCTTGAATGGATTCAGCATGGTCGTTTCCAAATATAACAATTACCATTACTTCACCAGTGGTAGAGGTACGTATAATAATATTCCGAAGAAACCCACTATTGCTGCGTTGATTGTAAAACTCATAGCCTTTTTGTAAAGCAAAATCTCTAATTGCCAACCGAATTGCATTGCTTGGTTCCGGTTGCAAATAGCAATGTTCCACATCAATAATTTTATCAAAAAAACCAGGAATATGAAACCCAAGGGCATTAAAACTTTTTGTTTCAAGCTCCATTTCTTGTTTTGATAACCACCGATGAACCGAAAAAGTAAATTCTAATTTGTTCCTATACTCAGTAGTTGCAGCACTTCCCATAATTCTTTCCGGTTCTGGAATTTCCAATTTTCCAATTCGGGTAAGGGCATCAATTACTTGCTGATGTTTATAGTTTAACTGGTCGGGGTAGGGAAGAATTTGCCAATTGCATCCGCCACAGGTACCAAAATGTTTACAAAATGCTATTTCCCGTTGGGCTGAATATTCATGAAAATGAACTGCTTTAGCCTCCATGTACTTTTTCCGCTTTTTACCAACCTGCAAATCAACCACATCGCCGGGAACAACAAATGGCACAAACACCACTTGATCGTTGAACCTGGCTATCGCTTTGCCTTCGGCAGCAATGCTTTGGATAACTATTTTTTCAAGTAATGGATTGTTTTTTTTCCTACCCACAATTCTAAAATTTTATAATTTGCAAATATGTGAAGAAAAATCAATGATTAAGCATTCTGATACATGTTAAAGCAAAAAAGCCGCTCCAAAGAGCGGCTTGTATTTATTTTGTATCGCAAAATTAAGCGTGATCCACAGAATGCATGTGTTGAATAAGCTCAACAACTTTTGCAGAATAGCCCATTTCGTTATCGTACCATGACACCACTTTTACAAAGTTATTGTTCAAGCTGATTCCAGCACCTGCATCAAAGATAGAAGTTCTTGTATCGCCGGTAAAATCGTTTGAAACAACTGAATCTTCGGTATATCCTAAAACACCTTTCATTTCGCCTTCTGATGCTTTTTTCATTGCTGCGCAAATAGCTTCATAAGAGGCACCTTTTTCCAAACGTACGGTTAAGTCAACTACTGAAACATCAGGAGTTGGTACACGGAATGCCATACCAGTAAGTTTTCCGTTCAATTCAGGAATAACTTTACCTACAGCTTTAGCTGCACCGGTTGATGAAGGAATGATATTTTGAGCCGCGCCACGTCCACCTCTCCAATCTTTAGATGAAGGACCATCAACGGTTTTTTGAGTAGCAGTAGTTGCATGAACGGTAGTCATTAAACCTTCTAAAATGCCAAAATTATCGTGTAATACTTTAGCAATTGGAGCTAAACAGTTGGTAGTACAAGAAGCATTTGATACATAATCCATGTCTTTGGCGTATTTTTTATGGTTTACACCCATTACAAACATTGGAGTATCATCTTTCGATGGAGCTGACATAATTACTTTTTTAGCACCTGCATCCAAGTGGCCTTTTGCTGAGTCTTTTGAAAGAAATAGTCCTGTTGACTCTACAACGTATTCAGCACCAACTTCATTCCATTTCAATTCGGCAGGATTTTTAACGGCAGTTACACGGATTGCCTTACCGTTTACAATTAATTTTCCGTCTTTTACTTCAACAGTTCCTTTAAATTTGCCATGAGTTGAATCATATTTCAGCATATAAGCCATATAATCCACGTCGATAAGATCGTTGATACCAACAACCTCAAAATTATCGTTTGCTACAGCAACCCGGAAAACGAAACGACCGATACGGCCAAACCCATTGATTCCAATTTTAATTTTAGACATAATGTATAATTTTTAAATATTAAATTACAAATTGTACGCTACATGAATCAAAAACAAAAAATATGTTTTTAAAAATGCGCACAAATTTAAAAATTCGTATTTCAAAAAGCAAAAAAAAGCCGGACAATTGCCCGGCTTTCCGTCAAATAAATTAGGATTTATTTTTTAATGAATTGGGTTGTTCCCTGATGACCTCCTGAACGAATCACTAAAAGATACGTTCCTTGTTGCAACTCATTAACTTGCAACACGATACTATTTTGTCCTTTCCACCTGTTTCCTAAATCAGCTGTTTTAACAATTTGACCATTCATTTGAACCACCTCAACTTTTACCGGAGCCCCTTCAACCAAGTTAAAAGAGAGATTTAACTCATCAAAAACTGGATTTGGATGAACATTCATGGTTATTTTTTTGGTTAAACCAGCTTTTCCTGAACCATCTATTTCAGGAATGCCAACAAAATTCCGGTCTTCAAAAAATCCCAGACCATGAGTACCAATATATATTTTACCATAATTGCCACCATTCCATTTAGGCATGGTTAATTGGGTTATTTGAAATACTGGAGCTGCTCCAACGCCTTCCTGATAAGTCTCCCAATTAATTGTGCCTGAAGATATTTGATTAAAAATATCTGCGGTCTTAAATGTTCCCATATCAGTACCTACAATAATGGTGCTTTTTAATTTATCCAATTCAAATAATGCACAATAAACGGGCACTTTAGGAATGTTTCCAGTAATATCGGTGAAATTTGAAAAAGAGCTACTGGCAATTGCTGTTGTAGCTTGATTAGTTATATATATGTAGCTTTCATTGCCATAATTACCTAAAGTAACAATCATGTTATCTATATTATTTGGGTCACACGCAATTCCCGTTACCGTGCGTGATCCAAATCCTCCAATCTTGGTAAGTACTGTAATTGGTTTACCAAAAAGGTAATCAGCATCGGTATATGTACGGGCAGCATTCAAATTTGAGAGTCGATATATTTCATTTTCACTGGTTGAAAAGAATAAATTATTTCCATCAGCAGAAAATTTCATTTGGGTAACAAACTCATCGGTACTCATGGTATTCTTTTTAAGCGCTCTCCACCAATCCTTCTGAGTTAATGTTTTATTCCAGTTGGCAGCGAAAGGGGTAAGCCAAACTTCCCTTTTCATTCCTAATGCAAAAAGAGCCCTATAATTATCCGTATAATAAATGGTATCTCCACTTTCATAAGTTTTCTTCATTGTGAAAGTAATTGGAGCTTTATTAATGTTATGGCTTGGAAAAACGACCGTAGTATCTTTTGGATACCTTTTTTTTGCAATAAATTGAACGGAATCCGTTCCTAATGCATCATTATCAGTTTCCCAATAGGTTATTGGGGTAACAAACGAAGCCGACTGGGCGTCAGCTTCCCAGTTACCTGAAGGCCATTCTGCCAAATCTGCCAAATCAGAGTTGTAAAAATTATTCCAATCGGAATAATTTTGGTCATTATTACGCCACAAACCGCCAAAATAAATCGTTCCATAAGCTATAGCAGGGTTAATTTGCGACATAACTGAATGACCACCATCGCCTCCAAGCATTTGAAAACCATTTAAATCGGAATTACCGTAACCTTCAACAATCAATTGTGTTCCGTTATCCTGAGTTCCTCCAAGCAAAAATCCATAACTATTCACAGCCACTGAATAAAACTGAGTTACATTATAGTTTTTATTCATTGCTTTAAACTGGTATTTTACTCCATCTTTACCTAAGAAACCTCTGGCAACACCGCCATCACTTCCAACAAACAATGTTTGGGGATCTTTTGGATCAAAAACAAGAGCATGCTGGTCGGCATGAACATACAATGGATGTAATGGATACATATTCCAAAGGGTTACCTGACCCCAGGCAAAAAGATCGCCGGTATTTGCCGCTTTGCCCAACCAAATATCCAATCCACCAATAAATACTTCATTCTTATTTACTGGGTTTACAGCAATACACAAATCATAGGTTCCTTGAGAACCAAAAGGCTGGAATAAGGCAGAGCCCCCTTTCCCAATAACTACCCAATTATCACCTCCATCAATGGATTTATATATATTTCTTAATTCGCCTGCTTGGGTGGCCGCTGCACAAAAAACAGTATTTGGATCCTGTGGAGAATAGGCAAACTCCATTCTCCCTACATTAGTTGCAGTAATTAAATGTCCGGTTTCAGGATCTTCTATATTATCTGT
>JAIFNJ010000210.1 GCA_020047835.1 Bacteroidota bacterium | reverse complement strand
AGAAGCCGAAAAGAGAACTAATGTTACTCTCAAGTAATGAAACTGGTTTATACCGAACAAGCTATTGAAAGTCTTGAAGAAGCATTAGCGTTTATGGCTCCAAAAGTTTCTTATGAAAAGCTTTTGGAAATACGGGACCGGATTTTAGATAAAGCAGATGCTTTACTATTGAACCCATTGCAGGGTCAGAAAGAACCAATGTTGGAGCTTTTGGAAAAGGAACACAGACGATTAATAGAAGGTCATTACAAGATTATTTATAGAGTGGTTGGTGAGTATATTTATATTACCGATATTTTTGATTCAAGACAAGATCCCGATAAAATGAAAGCATAATCCACAAGATATAGTTGGAAAAGTGGGGTATTGTATTACTTGCAATAAGAATTAAATTCTATTTTGAAGAATCCATTCAGGCATTTTCAGTACTTTTCAATTTTAAATTTTCAATCTTCCTTCTTCAAACTTCCCCAAAAAGGTTTTATTTCCCGCCAAATTTCCCTACTTTTTGTTTTTATAGAAAAGCAGTACGGTGAAGACTATTTTGAGCGGTAATACTTTATTGTAATTGCTCCAATTCCTCTTTCACAAAATCCATTAATTCCCGGATGTATTCTTCACTAAAATCGAATTTAATTCCAGCAGCTTTATAGGTATCAGGTAGTGGGGAGGTGTAGCCCATTTTTAATGCGGTTTTAAACTGTTTCAAGGTGGTTAATTTATCCTGTTTAAAGTTTTTCCAAATTGCAATGGCACCCAATTGGGCAATGCCATATTCAATGTAATAAAAAGGAACTTCAAAAATATGTAAGTATCGCTGCCATTGGTTAGCACGGTATTTTTCCAATCCGGAAAAATCAACCACTTTGCTCCCAAATTCCTGTTCCAGTTTCATCCAGTAATCATTTCTTTCTTCAGGAGAGTGGGTTGGGTTTTCATATAAAAAATGTTGAAATTTATCAACTTTGGCAACTGATGGTAAAGTATTCAGCAGGCTTTGAAGGTGCTTCCGTTTGGCTCTTTTCAGTTCTTGTTCATTGGTAAAAAAATGATGCCAATGATCCATGGTAATCAATTCCATGGTCATGGAGGCCAATTCAGCAATTTCAGAGGGTACTTCCTTAAAAGCTACCAATTCCAATGGTGCTGCCAAGTATGCATGAATGGCATGACCACCTTCGTGCAATAAAGTTACCACATCATCAAAATTACCAGTGGCATTCATAAAAATAAACGGCACATTGCTTTCATGTAGTGGGTAATTGAATCCTCCAGGAGCCTTATTTTTCCTGCTTTCAAGATCTAAATAACCCAATTTTTGCATTTCGTTCAGGTACATTCCAAACTCTGGTTCCAAATCGCGGAAGCACAGTACCGTTTTTCGAATTAAATCATCAACTTTATCAAAAGGTTTGAGTGGGGGCAATAAATCCGTATCCACCTCCAAATCCCAAGGTCGCAGATTCTTCAAATTCATCTTTTGTTTACGCATCAAATTTACTTCATCAACCAAAGGAACTACTACTTTGGCAACGGAATTATGAAACCTCTGACAATGATCAAATGTATAATCAAATCGCCCCAATGCTTTAAATTTGTAATCGCGGTAGTTTGTAAATCCTGCATTTTTGGAAATAGTTTGCCGTAGTTTAATTTGTTCCGTTAGTAGACTTTGGAATACCTCTGAGTCTTGCATCCTTCTATTCTGAATCAATCGATATACCTCCTCACGGACCGCTTGGTCGGTTTCTTTTAAAAAGTTAGCAGCACGTTGTAGGGTAAGTTCTTCTTTTTTATAGTGAACACTCATTTTTGAGGCAATCAACCCATATTCCTGTTCCTTTAATTGAAGTTCAGCATCTAAGGGAACATTTTCTTCGCGGAATAATTCCAGCTCTTTTTTAATTTCGCGCACCACTGTAAAAAGCTTTGATTTGTCAACCATTCTCATTACATCCGGTGCAAGAAATTTAGTGTCTAACTGGTTCGAAACTATTGCAATTTTAGGTTCTATTTCGGATATAAACGTTTCGAATCGATGGGCTAAATGTTCATCGCTGGTATTGCAATTCATTCGAATATAGCGCCAACCCAACTCCTCGTTCAGAATACTTTCCAATTCACTTCTATCTAAAAGCCATTGCCATACTGTTTTTGATGATATAAGTGGTCGTTCTAACAGCTCATCGAAATAAGGTTTTATATCAGAATAAGAATCGATGATAATATCGGCTTCAATAAAGTTTCTTTTTAATTTAGTAGCCATAGTTTTGCTGGTGTTTAATTTTAAAATGGTTCATTCACAATTAATTATGGAATCATTTCAACCAATTTTTTATTTTCAAAAAAAGATTATAAATGGGATGGTAATTTATGAAAAGAAGCGGATCTTTTATTTATCAGTTGAAAATAATTGTTACTTAAGAGCAAATTTTTTCAATCAATTGAGCAAATTCAAAAAAAAAGCATGACCCAAGTCATGCTTAATTGAAATGCTTATTTTATTTCATTACTTTTCTTTAGTTGCAGTGTCTTCCGCATTTTCCGGTTCCTGATCCAATAAATCAAGTTTATTTAATTTTTGCAGCGTATTATACCAAATAATCACTTTTTTTATATCCGACACATAAACCCGATCTTTATCATATTCAGGCATAATACCTTCGAAGTATGATTTTAATTTGTCATTGTCCAATTTGGCATCAATAGCTGGGCCGGAGTTTTCTTTATCGCGGATGCTTTTTAGTACGTTAACTAAAGGATTATCTTCTCCCTGCTGAGTATAAATGGCTATATCGTTCAAAGCACTTACCTTTGATGCGGCATAAGCAGGCATTCTTTTACCCGTTTCTAAATTCTCAACTATAATTCCATTTTTTGTACTGGAAACCAGTTTGTAAAGTCCGGGTTGTCCTGAAATTGCTAGAATATCCTTAAGCATGATATCAATTTTTATAATTAGGTCGCAAATATACTATTTTGGTTGAAATATTAAGAAACTTATTTTTGGTTCCTTTTTTAAAATTTCATTGATTTATTGGCTTATGTTGAATTAACTTTTTGTATTGGAGTTCAATTATACAAATCCCCGTTGTTTTTTTATGGATTCGTATGCCTGGTTAATTTTCTGGAATTTTTCTTTTGCTGTATGCTGTACGTCTTCACCTAAATACGAAACCTTATCGGGATGGTACTCTACAGCCATTTTTCGGTAAGCTTTTTTAATCTCTTCGTCTGTTGATTCCGGCGTAACACCTAAAATGCTATAAGCCACATGGGTATCGCTGTAAAACATCGATTTTATTGAATTAAAATCCGACTGTCCAATGCCCATGTTTATTGAAATCATTTGTATTAACTCCACTTCGCTTTTTTTTGTGGCTCCATCGGCACTTGAAATGCCGAATAAGTAATGCAGCATTTGTAATCTCGATGAATAATCCATGTGTTGCCCAATTTGACGGCTCACATCCTGAACTGGAATTTCTTGCTTTAAGATATCGCGCAACATTTTAATAGCATCTTGCGAAGCTTCTTTTCCAAAGGAACGGAGCATATATTTTTTAACAAATTCCAATTCAGCTTTTTTTACCACTCCATCGGCTTTCATTACTGCGGCTGTAAGAACCAGTAAACTTACCATGAAGTCTCCACGGGTGGTAGTCGATGAGGGTCCTTTACCTTCACTTAGTTTGAGCGTATCGGAAGCATCAAAGGCACTTCCAACCAAAAACCCTACAATTCCACCAATGGGGCCAAAAAATGCCCAACCCAATCCACCGGCAATCCATTTTCCTAAACTCATTTCTTTACTGTATTTATTTTATTTTCAATAATTTTTTTCAACTTTTTATCACTCACTCATAAATTCAAAACCCTGAATTCCGAAATATTCCTTCATTATTCGAGATTTTTGATTCGAAATTTATTGTTCTTCATCGGTCAATTTTGAGAGTATTGCTTCCACTTCATGCGCAATATTAACAAAGCCATTATTATTAATAACAAAATGTGCATATTTTGTTCTTTCTTCGTCGCTTAGTTGATTTTCAATCCGGGCTATCACTTCGTGGTATGACAAATTGTCGCGTTGCATTACTCTTTTAATTCTTATTTCAAGGGGAGCGGTAATTAAAATCACAAAATTGCAATTTTTATAGGCACCGCTTTCAATTAAAATAGCCGCTTCTTTTAAAACAATTTTGGATGGGAATTGATTCCGGCACCAAGTTTCAAAATCGGCTTGTACTTTTGGATGCACTAATTGATTGATGGAGGTTAATAAATCTTTATCTGAAAATAACCTTTCTGCAATCATTTTCCTGTTTAGAATTCCGTCTTTAAAAACCTCATCGCCAAATAAAATTATCAATCCTTTTTTAATATCAGCATCAGTAGCCATAAGTTCTTTGGCTCTAATATCGCTTGAATAAACAGGAATACCTAATTCGGAAAAATAGCTAGCAACATAGGTTTTTCCACAACCAATTCCGCCGGTTAATCCAATTATTACCATTAGTTTCTTTCAAGAATAAATTCAACACTTTGTGGCGAAAATGAAATGTTTATCGCCTGCGAGGGTGAATTGCTAAGAATTAGCGGAAGTTTTAAACCCAGCTGTTTTTTAATATCGTTAAAATCAACTTGTACTAAAAAATCACTAGCATGAGTTAATGTATATTTATCAAAAGGAACTGAACAGGAGAGTTTTATTGTTCCTGGAAATGTGATCAATTTCAGTGAATCAGGCACATTGATGGGTACTATAGGTAATTCAAATAGCACTTCGGTTAGTTTTGAAACCGGAATAATAGCCACCACCTGATTCCTGTCAAATTGCAGGTTATTAATTTCCTGCAATTCTACATTTTTTTGCATTGATTCATTAAAACCTTTGATGATTTGTTGTTTAGTAGTTACATATTGCAAGGTATCTAATATACTATTTGGGCCACTAACGCTTATGCAATCGGGCTTAAAAGCAATAGCCCCATTTAGCATACGCTCCTTTTCGAATTCTAATTTTAAATCAGAATGTATCGGTACTTTTTTAGTTGCTAGGTGCGAAAACTGAAAATAAATAGTGTCTGGCATTATATCAACTACTTTAATTTCGCTCGAA
This sequence comes from Bacteroidota bacterium, assembly GCA_020047835.1. Lineage (GTDB taxonomy): Bacteria > Bacteroidota > Bacteroidia > Bacteroidales > SZUA-534 > GWE2-40-63. The sequence continues at coordinate 7,092 of JAIFNJ010000210.1, read as the reverse complement.
ATTTGGCTGTTGATGTTTTCTCTAAGATATCGAGTAGCTAAACGGAATTGCTTTACTTTAGGTTTGTTCAGGTCAACTCCAAATTTTTGTGCATCAATTATTATTGGATATGGTTTAGTACTGAGCTTGTACCGCAAAATATCGTAACCATAAGCGTTAATGCTTAGGTGTAGCGATTCGGGTAAATCGCTGACTAATACTTTTTTTGATGGTAAATTTACATAAGTAACCGGATAGTCAATGGTTGTGGAAAATTCATTCCCTACTTTGTTGATAAACCAAAAAATTGTGGCAATTATCACGAATATAAGGTAAGTAATAATCTTACGGTCAATCCGGTTAAAGAGCTGACTGTTAGATATTTTTTTTAACGCAGGGAATTTCAAGATATTTAAAGGATTAATTCTTTTTAAAAACTACGAATAAAAAAACCCGAAATCTTTTCGAATGGTTTCAAAAATACAAATAATTATTATCTGTAGTTCGTTCAACATCAAACAAAAAGATCGCGGGTTTACCGAATCGTAACCGGAATTACTTTGCTTTTTCGGTAGAAATGTCAGAATTGTCTTTAACCAAACCGGCTTTGTCAACTTTAATTCTCACACCGTCAGCTATTTCAAGTAAAACGGTACTGTCATTCACTTCAGATATTTTCCCATAAACTCCACTCACGGTAAGCACTTTATCGCCTTTTTTTATCCCTTCACGGAATACGCGCACCTCTTTTTGTTTTTTCATTTGAGGACGGATCATAAAAAAGTAAAAAATAGCAATGATTACGACTAATGGAAGCAATTGCCCCAGAGCACTTCCTTGTTGCCCGGTGGGCTGCATTAAAAAGAATGTTAAAAAACTCATGTTCTCGATTATTTATTTAGGTTCAACAATTTCACACATAATTTGGAGTTTTGTTTGATTCGGTTGGCAGTTTGTCCAAACCGTAACAGTTTTCACTTGTCGTCCGCTACGATTGCTGCTGTTAAAAATCACTTCAATTTCTCCTTGTTCGCCGGGTGCCACAGGTTTTGTTGTGAATTTTGGAACTGTGCATCCACAACTTGCAGTGGCTTCTTTCACAATTAAATCCTGTTTCCCGATATTTTTAAATTTAAAGGTATAGGTAACTTTTTCCCCTTGCAGCAAAATTCCAAAGTCATGCTCCACTTTTTCAAACTGAATTTTTGGCAATTCCGATATATCTGAATTGTCTGCAGTAATAGGATTGTTAATAATTTCAGCGGTAATTGTATGACTTTTGTTTTTGCAGCTAAGCAAAATCAAACTTGCCGCAATAATAAAATAGATACTATAATGCTTCATTCAATCGATATATTTTTAAATATCATTGGGTGCTCTATCAAAATCCGATCCGAAATATTGAATCTTTTATTATTCCTTCAAGCCGCGACCTTCTTTTTTAATTTTGTTTTCAGCTTTTAATTGGTTAATAATTTTATCGAGTACCCCGTTTACAAAGGAATTGCTGCGCTCGGTGCTGTAAAACTTAACCAGTTCAATGTATTCATTGAAACTAACTTTGATAGGCACGCTCGAAAATTGCATAATTTCTGTAATTGCCATTTCCAATACTAAAAGGTCCATTTGTGCCACCCTTTCAATATCCCAGTTTTTGATATGTAATTGAATTAAATCAGAGTTTTCTTTATGTTTTAGAATGACCATACGGAATAAAAGTTTAGCAAACTCTTTGTCTTCATCATTTTTAAAAAGCGGAAAAACTTTTAATTCTTTGTCATTGACTTTTGCTTTCTCAATAGTTTTAACATTCATGCTTAACATGAATTCTATATCGTCGTTCCAAAAGATAGAATGCTCTTCTAACACCTGATACAATAAATCGGAATTTACTAAAAACTCCGAAAAAAAGGTAACAAGGAATTCCTGATCTTCTTTGTAAGTGTTAATTTCAGAACTCATGTATTTGTTGTAGGCCTCCGATTCTATCATATCGGTGTAAACCCGTTTAATTAACTCCGGGTAATTGTTCCAATTAAGTTTTTTTTCGTCAATGTATTGATATACTTTATTGGTGTTTGATAATTGATTGATAACCCGGTTGTCTATGAATCGGAGGTTAGGAGTTAAATCGCTGCTTGTGGGCACTCTTTTGTTTTTTCCCAACTCCATTCTTGAAACAGCATACTCTTTAACATCGAGGAGTAATACAAAGAACAAATGGTATAAATCGTACGATTTTTCGATACTGTAAAAAAGGTCTTTTTCATAGCGCGCTAACCCTTCGTCGTTACTATTAAAATATGCGTACAGCAGCTGCAATACTTTAATCCTTAATAACCTTCTACTAATCATTTATTTAAAGAGCGTTTAAGTTTCATTTTTATACGAACGGGTGCAAAAGTAAAGAAATTTTATAAGGCGTTAAAGGAATCAACAATATTATTTTGAATTTGAAAAACTATTGTGTTTATTTGAGAAAGCTTTATAGGGCTTTGAATTCTTTATAAATTGATTTTTTTTCGATTTAATTTTACAAATGGAAGTATAATTATAATGCATGGCGATGATGGAAGGATTTGACAAAAAAGAAAATGGAAGTGAACGGGAAGAGATCTACTCAAAAGCGGTAAGAGCAGGAAAGAGAACCTATTTTTTTGACGTGAAGGCAACGAAGAAAAATGATTTTTATTTAACCATTACCGAGAGCAAAAAGCATTTTGAAAGTGATGGTCGGTTCAATTTTGAAAAGCATAAATTGTTTTTGTACAAAGAAGATTTTGAGAAGTTTGTTGAAGGATTGAATGAGGTGGTAGAATACATTCGTTTAAATCAACCAGAATTGGAAAGTGACGAAACCCAGGAGGTAAAAGAATTTACAAATGTTGAGTTTGAAGATTTACAAGATAAAAAATAAAAAAAGCCGGTGAAAACCGGCTTTTTTGTGAATTGTATTTTTCTAAACTTCCTACATACCATTGACTATATTTCATAGTCAACGGCCACTTTGGAATGGGTTACTTGCCTTACAAATTCTACTACTTTTATATGTTCTGGATGGTTGGCATAAACTTCTAAATCGGAAAAACTGTTGAATTGGCTTACCAAAACCAAATCATGGTTGCGCTCCATATATGCACCATTAATTCCTACTTTCATCGATTTAATTTCTTTAATTAAATGTTTAAGTTCCAATAAACGGTTTTTCAATTCCAGAGCAAGTTCCCCTTTATTTTTCCCCTCGTGGTTTTCGTTTATTTTCCACATTACAATGTGTTGTATCATTGCTTAAAATATTAGTTGTTTTAAAGTAAAAATTAAGTAATCATTATTCCAATTTATCATCGATATCATCTGGATTATCGGTACCAATTTCAAATTCATCAAGTTTATCTGATTCCGGTAATTCATTTTTTTCCACAAAATCTTTAATTTCTTTGTTTGACAATATTTTAACATTGGTAATTAAGAAGTTTGGCTTTAAAAAATTGCCAAATTGGTTGCATTCATCCACAGCCGTGCGGAATATTTTTTGAATGGGAACTTCAAAAGGGATTAATACCAACAGTGTGGCATAATTATCAAAGAATGTAATGGTTTCCAACTCCGATTGGTTGGCTTTTAATATAAAATCAAATTCTGAAGTGATGAGCTTTTTCTGAAAATCGATAAATTCGTTGTTTTCATGTCCAATAAGGACAATAAAATAGCGAAGCATAATACCTTTACCGCCCAATCCGGTGGAAATAAACACTTGATTTTCATTAAGTAACGTGCTCTCTAAAAGCATTTTGTTTTCCTGCATGGCCAATATCGCCCAATTGTTCAATTCGGGTTTACCATTTTTGGTATAGTTTTCAATAATGCGGTATGCTTTTGGATCGTCCATTGCAGCAATCCTTACCAATAATTCTTTTATTTCCTCATCGGTAAGTTCTGGTTGATTTAAATCAGTAGTATCTAAATTTAGGAGCGTTTTTTTGCTAGTTTTATTTTTGGCTTTTTTCGAATATTTGAAATATTCCATCTGCAATTTAATATCAATCTGTTGTTCCAGAATGCTAAATTTTTCAGGAAATTTTCCGGTCATCTCTTTCAACTTATCAAATAAATTATCTTCCATAATTGACAGTAGTTTTTACAAAGTAACAAAACTATTTTGTGAGCTTGGTTCAATAGTCAAAAAATCTGCCAATTATTACATTTTTATTTACTTGTATTGTTTTTGGAAAAGAAATATCTAAAACAGGTTTCTTCACAATCTAAATGCGAGTCAAATGCAGGCAGGTTTTATGATACTTGAAATTGCACCGAACTTCTTAAAATATTCTTATTTTAAATCATTCTAAATAGATTTAAATAGCTATTTTTGCTGACTTGAATTTGAGAAGGTATCTTCGATAAACAATTAAACAATGAACCTTGCAGAACTTAATAGTGGCGAAAAGGGAGTTATCATCAATGTGAAAGGCTATGGTTCTTTCCGTAAACGCATTATGGAAATGGGTTTTGTGAAAGGGCAATTGGTTGAGGTGGTAAAAAAAAGACCATTTCACGGACCAGCTGAATACAACGTAATGGGGTATCATGTGTCGCTTCGTCCATCGGAGGCTTATTTAATAGAAGTAATTACTCAGGAAATGGCGGCTGAAATGCCGGAGCAACCTTTTGAAGGGATTATTGACAAAGATAAACTCAAGATTTCAATCAATAACGAAGGAAAAAATATTAGTGTAGCCTTTGTGGGAAACCCAAATTGTGGAAAAACATCACTTTTTAACTTTGTTTCCGGTGCACGTGAGCATGTTGGAAACTACAGTGGAGTGACGGTTGAGGCCAAATACAACAGCTATTCCTATTATGGATACAACTTTAATTTGGTTGACTTACCGGGCACCTATTCACTTACTGCTTATACACCTGAAGAACTATATGTGCGTAAGCATATATTTCACAACAATCCGGATATTGTAGTAAATGTTATTGACGCATCCAACTTAGAGAGGAATCTATACCTTACTTCTCAATTAATTGACATGGATATTAAAGTAATAATAGCTTTAAACATGTACGATGATTTAGAAAATTCTGGGGCCGTTCTTGAAATTGATAAATTAAGTCGTTTGCTTGGAATTCCAATTATTCCAACCATTGCTACCAAAGGCAAAGGAATACCCGATTTGTTTAGTAAAATAATAGATGTTTATGAAAACCGCGATCCCAATGTGCGGCATATTCATATAAATTATGGAAAAGAGTTGGAGCAATCCATCCGAGTAATCAGGGAGCAGATAAAGCAGGATAAGAAAATGATGGTTGCCATGTCGCCTCGTTTTTTAGCCATAAAGTTATTAGAGCAAGATGGTCATGCTATACGCTTTGTTTCAAAGCATGAAACCAGTAAAGAGGTTTTAAAAACAGCCTATAAAGAAATTTCGCGTATTGAAGAGCTATTGCATGAAAAAGGAGAGGCAATTATAACAGATGCTAAATATGGATTTATAAGTGGTGCATTAAAAGAGACACTGAAAGTAGGAAAATCGAAACGATGGCTGCATACCAATGCCATTGACAAGGTTTTAACGCACCGATTTTTTGGAATGCCTTTATTTTTCACTTTCATGTTTCTCATGTTTTTTTCAACCTTTCAGTTAGGGAGTTATCCTATGGGATGGATTGATGCAGGAGTTGGAGTTTTAAATCAGTTTTTAAAAGTTACCTTGCCACAAGGTATGTTCAATGATTTAATAACTGATGGAATTATTAATGGGATAGGCAGTGTGCTTGTTTTTTTGCCAAACATTCTCATCTTATTTCTTTTTATTTCATTTATGGAAGATACCGGCTACATGGCCCGGGCTGCTTTTATGATGGATAAAATTATGCACAAAATTGGGTTGCATGGGCGTTCGTTTATTCCGCTGATCATGGGTTTTGGATGCAATGTACCTGCCATAATGGCTACACGAACCATTCGCAACCGAACTGACCGGTTGCTTACCATACTCATTACCCCATTTATGAGTTGCAGTGCCCGATTACCGATTTATATTCTTTTTATTGGCGCTTTTTTCCCTAATAACCCAACCTTGGTATTGATTGGGCTGTATCTTACGGGAATACTTTTAGCGGTAATTACGGCTCATTTTTTTAATAAAACATTGTTTAAATCAAAAGAGGCCCCTTTTGTAATGGAATTGCCGCCCTACAGGTTGCCATCAACCAAATCGATTGTAAAACACATGTGGGATAAATCGGCTCAATACCTGCAAAAAGTGGGAGGCGTAATTTTAATTGCAGTAATTATTATATGGGCCTTGGGTTATTTTCCTCAAAATACAAAAAACAGCAGTGAATTAACTTCCAGATTGGTTGAAATTAACCTTCAAATATCTGTAGCTTCTGATGAACTTCAACAAAATAATCTGACCATTCAATTGAATGAAATTCAGAATCAGGTAAAGCGAGAGCAATTAGAAAATAGTTATTTGGGTAGGATTGGCCATTTTATTGAACCCATTATTCGGCCCTTGGGATTTGAATGGCGCACTGGTATTGCCCTATTAAGTGGAATTGCAGCGAAGGAAGTGGTTGTTAGCACTATTGGTGTTTTGTTGCAATCGGAAAGTGGAAATGGCACCGGTGATAATAGATTGGTAATGCGCCTTAGGGAGATTAAACACGACCATGGATCAGCAATTGGGCAACCCGTATTTACTCCTGTTACAGCATTAGCTTTTTTATTGTTTGTACTTATTTATTTTCCATGCATTGGCGTGGTGAGTGCTATTGCAAAAGAATCGGGACGCTGGCGATGGGCATTTTTTATGGTAGGTTATACTACTACAGCAGCTTGGTTGGTAGCATTTTTTGTTAACCAAATAGGTTCCCGATTGTTTTAAAAAAAACTATGATTGAATAATTAGATAGTTATGGAACAGGTCATTTATAATACACTTGCTTTTTTAATTATAGGCATTGCTCTTTTTATAGCTGGCCGAAAAGTGTTTGCCAAACTGTTTGTGAAGAAAGAATCAACCTGTGCCAGCGGATGCGATGGTTGTGCTTCAAAATGTGAGTTAAAGAGTTTAGTTGAACTCAAAAAATCTACTC
>JAIFNJ010000039.1 GCA_020047835.1 Bacteroidota bacterium | reverse complement strand
GGTATTATGAACTACTACAAAAAGAATGAAGGTTATTTGCAAGGCCAAATTGGCAACCCCGAAGGTAGCGACAAACCAAATAAGAAATATTACGACCCTCGCGTTTGGTTACGTGCCGGACAAGTTACTTTGATTGATCGTTTGAAAATAGCATTTGAGGATTTGAACTGCATCAACAGGAACTAATTCCAGATATAGATATATATGAAAAAGGCTGAAATCTGATTTCAGCCTTTTTTTATGTTCCTAATGTCTCTTATTTTGGGTTTCTGGTATCTTCTTTTACTTTAACCTCTTTATCGTCTTTGTAAACCGCTTCGTAGATTACTTTTCCCCTAATTTCTAAGTATTTAACAGTTCCATGCTTTTTTCCATTCTTGTATTCAATTTCACTTTTTAAGGGCCCTTCTTTATACCAAGTTTGCCACAACCCATTTTCTCTTCCCGCTTTGTAATTCTCAAGCCGCAGCATTTTATCGTATTCATTGTAGTATTTCCAAGGGCCTTCTTTCAATCCTTGAGAATAATATCCTTCAATAATTTTTGTTTTGTTTTCACGCCAAGTTAAGTAAGGCCCGTTAAGGATGCCCATTGAATAATTTTCTTCCATCCGTTTGGTCCCATTAGGATACCAATAGGTAGCTTTGCCATCTTTTAGGTTGCTTTTATAGGATAACTGATAATCCAATTTCCCATCTTCGAACCAGGATATCCAAAGGCTATCCATAGTTCCAGACTTAAAATAACCAGTCAGCTCCAACTGTCCATTTTCAAACCATCGTTGCCAAAAACCCTCCTCTTTGCCCTCCACAAAATTACCTTCGTGTAGCTTCTGCTTGTTTTCAAAATAAATAACCCAGTAGCCTGATCTTAAACCATTTTTATAATCTCCTTCTTTCCATATTTCGCCGTTATCATACCAGAATACCCAGCGACCATCCATTTTATTATTTTTATAAAAACCTTCGTTACCCTTTTTCCCAGATGTTCGCCAATAGGTCCACAATCCATCTTGGGCGTCATTTACAAAATTACCTTCAATATCTAATTGACCCTTTTCATGCCACCAAGTAGCTTTTCCATTCTTTGCATCCTGCTGAAAATTAATTTCGCTAGCCTTTTGACCGGAAGGAAACCAATCAACTTGCAATCCATTTTTTTTGCCCTTTGAATAAAACACTTTCAATTTGGGTTTTCCATCATAATACCAATAATTCCAGATGCTATCTTTTTCTCCCCATGCAATAATACCTTCCATTTCTTTTTGACCGCTAGGATAATAGCGGATGTTGAGGCCATTGTTGTAATCAATTTCACTCAATAAGTTTCCTTCGCGATAGTACGAAAGCCATTTACCCGTTTCAATTCCATTCGAATAATGCCCTGTTGATCTTACTTGACCATTGTTGTAATAACGTTTCCAAAATCCGTTTGGAAGCCCCGATTGGTAAGGTCCTGTTTCTTCAATGGTTCCATTTTGGTAGTAGGTAGTATAAATCCCGTTTCCATCAATCACTAATTGGTTGCCCTCTTTGTCCCAATAATTTAGTAGAAAAATAGAATCATGTCGAAATTGCTCTTCTTTTAACTTATTCCCCTGACCATTAAAATAGCACCATATACTATCTTTTTTTCCTAAGTTATAATATCCGGTAACTTTTGGTAAGCCATTCAAATAGTTTTCGAAATAGCTTCCGTTTAAAATGCCGTCTTTAAAAGTCCCTTGATTTTGTATTGTTCCATTTCTAAAATAATAGGTCAGTCTTCCATGCACAACTCCTCTTTTAAACTCCGTTTCTTGCAATTTAACACCCAAGCTGTCGTAATAAATCCACAATCCTTGCTCTACCCCCCGTTCACTTATACCAGTGGATGCCAATTTACCGTTTGAATAAAAAGTGTTGGTTTTTTGCTGGGCAAATAAGTTCAGATTTATAAGGCAAATAACTAATACCAAAATTCTTTTCATCTAAATTTTAATTATTATTTCTACTCACAAATATAGATTGCTTTTATGTAAATCGATTCCATAATTTAAGGGAACGGAATATTTTGAATAACTAGTATTGAAAATCCACTTTTTTCTATCCAAAAGGTATGAAATTAATTTGTTGCGTTTAAATATTGGTTTTAGACCTCAAATTCGCAAAAAAAATTATAACCTGCTGATTGTTAACGTTTGAATCTTTAATTAAAGTTACCCAGCTCGTTATAATAAGCTGCAATTAATCAATAAGTCACGCCGTGACTTGCGAAAATTTGGTTATACCGCTTAAAATTACAAAACAAAGCCGATTAAGAGTATACCACGAAGATTTAATATTAAAATGAGTTGGAAAAATAATTATTTATTAGTTATATTTGCCCCCGCAAAATGGTGGATGTAGTTCAGTTGGTTAGAGCGCTGGATTGTGGTTCCAGAGGTCGCCGGTTCGAACCCGGTCTTCCACCCTAAAACCCTAGTTAAAACTGGGGTTTTTCTATTTTACATCGTTTGTTATTGTTCGAAACTATGTTCATAAAAGGGCAAATCAATACTGTTAAAACTTATATAGATTAATTACTTTAGCTCCACAAAATAACTGATTATATGGTTGAACACCCCATCTCAATAGATACAAAAAAGAGCTATAAAGATATCATGCAATGCATTTCACGGATGCAAAATGGTGAAATCTCCAAAATTTTATGTAAAATGGGAATTGTGTATCGCATGAATTATGGCGTTTCGATTCCCCATTTAAGACAATTGGTCACTGATTTTAAACCTAACAATGAATTGGCTTTCATTCTTTGGGAAAAAGATATACGAGAAACAAAAATTCTTGCCTCTATATTGTTCGAATCCAATACGGTAACTTTTGAACAAGCCCTTGAAATAGCAAGCAAACTCAATAACCAAGAACTGGTTGAACAATTCTCAAGAAACTTATTTTCAAGATTACCTTTCTTAGTATTATTTATGGAACGATGTCTAGATGGTACCAGTTGGGAAAAGATGTTGGCTCTTTACTCCGCCGGATGGTACATAAGACAGCATGGAGAATCCATTGACATAATTAAACAACTCTGCTATAGTTATGTAGATGAATTGAATACCGTTGAAAACAATCAACTACATCAGTCAATACTTTTTGTGTTACAAAGCCTTTCCATGCATTCTGAACTAATGCGGCTGGAAATAAAAGAAAAAGCTCATCAACTCATGAATTCTGAAAATTGTTCCATACGCCGATTAGGTGAAGAGTTTCTATGGTTGAATGCTAACTAAATCACTTTTGGAAAATAGCCTAAAAAAAAATTCGGTCTGATTTTTGAAAAGAAATCGGGACAAAAATTTAAAAAATAAACCCACAAGTTGAACTAAAGTAAAACCCAAAGGCGGATGAAAAAATTCCTGAAGTAGCTTTCGAAGCTACGTTTTTAGGGAAAGTGGGTTACATCCAATCTTTGAGATAAAATATGAATCTATGAAAACATCAAATCCAACGTTAAATCAAAAATTAATTCGTGATTTTTCATTCCAGCGAACAGAATCAGGAATTATGACCATTCAGGGAACGGTTAATAAAATAGCTGTGATGCTCTTACTGGCATTGGCCGGAGCATCCTTTACCTGGAGCAAATTTTTTACGGCTGTAGAATCCGGAGCCGGAACTTCCTCCGTAATGGGATGGATGATATTTGGCGCCATTGGTGGATTGGTTATGGCTTTAATAACTGTTTTTAAAAAGGAGAAAGCTTCAATTTTCGCTCCTATTTATGCCGTGTTTCAGGGTCTTTTTATTGGTGCGGTATCTGCTTTTTTTGAATCGATGTATCCAGGGTTAGTATTAAGAGCAGTATCCCTTACTTTTGCGGTACTGTTTGCTCTTTTATTTGCCTATAAAACAAGAATTATTAAAGTAACTGACAAACTGAGAGCCGGAATTTTTGCTGCTACTGCCGGAATTGCAGTTGCATACTTTGCTAGTTTCATTTTGGGACTTTTTGGCATAAATGTAGGTTTTATGCACGGAGGAGGAACTTTGGGAATAGTAATTAGTTTAGTTATTGTTGTGGTGGCGGCCCTTAATTTAGTGCTTGATTTCGATTTTATAGAAAAAGGAGCGGAGGCTGGATTACCTAAGTACTTTGAGTGGTATGGCGCTTTTGGCCTAATGGTAACCTTAATTTGGTTGTATCTCGAAATACTAAGGTTATTATCCTATTTAACCGGTCGCGATTAATACATAAAACATTTTAAAAAAAAGGTCCACTATTTTTGGTGGACCTTTTTTATGGTTTAAACACTATAATACAACTATAAGAAGTTACCCGATTGTTATTTTATAAAAGACTTCAGCAAAACAATCTCACCGGCCCATGCATCTTCGTCAGGGGTTTCCAATATCAATGGAATTCCATCAAAACGGGAATCGGCCATAATTCGCTCAAAAACCTCAAAACCCAAAAAGCCTTTTCCTAACAACTCATGCCTATCAACGCGGGAGCCAAATTCTTTTTTTGTATCGTTCAGGTGCATCCCTTTTAAATAATTGAAACCAATCAACTGGTGAAACTTTTCCCATGTTTGGATAAATCCGGCTTCCGTTTTTAAATCATATCCGGCAGAATAAGCGTGGCACGTATCAATGCATACTCCAACTCGTGATTTATCGTCAACCTTTTGAATTATTTTCTGAATCTGTTCAAATGTGAAACCTAAGTTTGAACCCTGTCCAGCCGTATTTTCAATAACGGCAGTAACTCCCTTTGTTTTAGAAAGAGCGATATTGATGCTTTCTGAAATTGTATTCAAACATGTTTCTTCATCAATAAGGTGTAAATGGCTTCCCGGATGAAAATTCAATCGATCAAGTCCCAATAATTCGCATCGATGCATTTCATCAAGAAAAGCAGTTCTTGATTTAGCTAGAGATTCTGCTTCGGGGTGCCCCAGATTAATTAAATAGCTGTCGTGAGGGAGCACCTGATGTGGTTCAAAATTTAGTCTTTCGCAATTATTCCTAAATAGGCTGATTGATTCTTTTGTTAGCGGGCTAGCAACCCACTGCCGTTGGTTTTTTGTAAACAAAGCAAATGCGTTTGCTCCAATATTTGCTGCGTTAACAGGGGCGTTTTCAACTCCTCCGGCTGCACTTACATGTGCTCCAATGTATTTCATAATCTTCAAATTTTATCCTGCTAAATGTAACAATTTCTTTCAGTTGAGGTTTTCACATAATTAATTTTCTTTTATTACTTTTGCCGTTTCACTTTTATAACCTAATTTAAAAGTAGGTTGTGAAGCAATAAACTAGTTTGACTAATAATGTAAAAAATGACCCTTATGGCAACTAACAATGATGAATATAAATTTGATTCTGTTGATTTGATTTTTTATTTATGGGACCGTAAACGACCCATTATTATGCTTACTACCATAGCAGCAGTAGTTTCAATAATCGTTGCCTTAGTAGTCCCCGTAAAATATAAATCGGAAGTAATTTTGTTTCCAACCGCTTCAAGTTCTGTATCTTATGATCTTCTTTCCGTAAATTTATCAAAAAAAGATATTCTTAAGCTTGGCGAAGATGAGGAAGTGGAACAAATGCTTCAGGTGCTTCAATCCGATGAAATTAGAGATCGGATTATTGCGAAGTATCAGCTGATGGATCATTACAAAATTGATTCAAATAGCCGGTACCCAAAGACAAACTTGTATAAAAAATTTGCTAAAAATATAATTTTTACCCCAACTAAGTTTTTATCGGTAAAAATAACAGTACTTGATCAAAATGCTCAAATGGCAGCCGATATAGCCAATGATATATCAAATTTAGTGGATACGGTTCGGATAAGTATGCAGAAAGAAAGGGCCTTGGAAGCATTGAATTTGGTTACGATAGAATATATGTTGGTGCAAAATAGAATTCAAAAATTGGAAGACTCCTTGAGAGTATTTAATTCAATGGGGTTAATCCATTTTGAAGGCCAAGTTGAAAGGCTTACAGAGGCTTATGGCAATGCATTAATTGAAGGGAATAAATCGGCAGCAGACAGAATTCAAAATCAGCTTAATCTTTTTGCCAAGTATAGTGGAATACTAATAACAATGCAACAAAATATTTATCAGGAAAAGAACCTGTTAAGCAACTTGCAATCAAAATATTCAGAAGCAATTGTTGATGCTACCCAGAAATTGCCTACTAAGTTTGTGGTAAATAAAGCAATTAAAGCTGAAAAGAAATCCTACCCCATCCGATGGCTAATAGTTGTTTTATCAACCTTTTCAACTTTTATTTTAACGGTTTTGCTTTTGGTTGTTTACGAGTCGGTTGTTAAAAGAATGAACGAGATTAAAGCTCAAGATGCTAAATAAGGTGAATTTAACTCCTCCTAAAAATTGGTGGGTTTATGCCTTGGTAATTCTTTTTATTGCCATTAATGGGCTATTAATCTACAAAGAGTTTTTTTTGTTCAGTATTTTCCCTATTGCTTTGTTACTTGTAGTGGCTGCTTTTTTTTCGATGGACAAGCTGCTGTTGCTATTGGTGTTTTTAGTTCCGCTTTCAATTCCATTATCGGAGCTCATTCCCGATTTGCCCATAGATATGTTTTTACCCACTGAACCTTTGTTGGCTGGGATGCTTTTCTTATTCCTAATAAAATTGTTTTTCGACAAATCATTACCCATTGGTATTGTTAAACATCCGGTTGCTATAGCCATCTATTTTTATCTTACCTGGATGTTTATTACTACCATTTCCAGCACTATGCCATTGGTTTCTATCAAGTTTTTTGTGGCTAAACTTTGGTTTATAGCCGCGTTCTTCTTTTTAGCAACCCAACTTTTTAAGGAGCAAAAAAACTTTCGCAGATATATTATTTTCTATGCCGCGGCCTTAACCATTGTGGTAATTTATGCTACTATCCGGCATTTAAAATATGGAATTTTTGATGAAAAAATTGCCCATTGGTCAGCCAATCCATTTTATAAAGACCATACCTCTTATGGAGCCATGTTGGCTTTTTTTATTCCCCCATTGATTGGATTTACCTTTTTCAAATCTTATGCTCCCCGAGCCCGTTTTTTCTTTGCTATCATATTAGTATTCTTGATCATCGGAATTATATTTTCCTATTCCAGAGCAGCTTTGGTAAGCTTAATTGGCGCTTTCGGAATTTGGGTTTTGATAAAGTTGCGCATTAAATTTTGGGTTATTGTTACTGGAATTACCTTGGTAACTTTAGTATTCTTTTTGATTGGAAACTCCTTACTCTATGAATTGAAATCGAACAAACAAGATGCATCCACCGATTTGCTTGAGAACGTAAAATCAATTTCCAATGTATCAACCGATGCCTCTAATTTGGAGCGATTAAACCGCTGGAACTGTGCCATTAAAATGTTCCTGGAAAAGCCAATTTTGGGATGGGGTCCCGGAACTTATATGTTTCATTATGCCCCGTTTCAATTATCGTATGAAAAAACCATTATAAGTACCAACGAAGGGGATATGGGCAATGCTCACAGCGAGTATTTGGGTCCACTCTCGGAACAAGGATTTTTAGGTACATTATTTTTCTTAATCATATTAATTTTTACCACAATTACTGGCGTTAGAGCTATTCGGAATACACCATCAAAGGAGTTGCAAATGTTGGGACTGGCATCCATTGTTGGTTTATATACTTATTATTTCCACGGAATATTAAATAATTTTCTCGATACTGATAAAGCATCGGCTCCTTTCTGGGGTTTTACCGCTATTTTAGTAGCTATTGATGTTTTTTACAGGAAAGAAAAGACCGTTGGAAAAGAGAGTTAATAGTTTGATAACTAAACTTTAACCCTAATGTAACTGCAATAATTTGTTATAATCAACTTGATTTTTGCTGGTTACCACTTCATACTATTTCGTTGCAATCTGCTTTTTTAGAACTTCGAAACGTGCTTTAAATCCCACACTGTTATAAGGAATTTGCGTTTCAATAATGGTAAAAACCTCGTTTTTCAAATCCGGGTATTTTGGTAAAAGGTTAAAAAGCACAGTCATGCAATTGGCTTTAACGGCAACCGGTTCTTTTACCCGCTCTATCATTTTTAAGCAAAAATCGAGAGTTTGTCCTTCCAACGATTCAGGAATAATATGCAGCATAAGAACTTTTGCCAGTGTGCGGCGAATACTGCTCGCCTGAATGGTTGAAATGGCCGTAATTATTTCAGGAATAAATTCATCTAAAATTCCAGGAAATCGATCGGAGAGTTTTTCCAATGCCCAAGCCGATCGGGAAGAAAGTTTTTCCTCTTGCGACAGGGTAATTTCAACTAAACAGGAAATTACCTCCGGTTGACCCAATGCCCATGAAACTACTAAATCAATGTTGCGGCGCGAGAGCTCAGCCATAAGTTGTTCCGCTAATCTTGATCTCAATTGATTTACCATGCGGTTAGTTGATAAAAGGATTTAATCTTGGGAAGGACCGAAATAAATTGCTATCATTTTATCCTTACAAAATCAACTTCAAATGCAAACACCGGAACTTCACTTTTTAAAGTTCTGTTCACCGTTAATATATGGGATAATGGAATCTTACGTTCTTTGCATAGGTTTTTAAAAGTTTTCATTCCTTCCTCGTCTTTGAAATACGCTATGCCACGACATAGTTGATTCCAGTTTAATGCTTTGCTTTCAAGCCATTCTGAAATTGTTTGGAGCATCTGGTTTATTTGAGCTTCCGAATTTGAGTCCTTTTTTATAAAATGGTTTGAAACATTCAGTAATTGAATGTAATCCATACTTTGGCTCGAAATTAATATTTGGCAGGCCTCATCACCAAGCAAGGGTATTGAATCTTTGGAAATTTGCAATTCAGAAATGGCCACTTCCTGATTTGGTTTAATAGCAAATGCAGCACCCAAAATAGCCACCAACTGTTGATTTTCCGTTTCAAATAGTTGCATTGGAACTCCACTATTTGAAAACAGATGAGGTTCAGTTAATGATTGTATAGTGGAAATAGTGACAGAATTGTTAATTAAAAATTGTTGCTTGATAAGGTTCGTTCTTTCGAGTCCGCACCATTGCATGGCTTTATTCATAGTAAGTTGCACTTGATTCCATTCTTCAAGTATAGGCTCTTTTTTCGCCGATGAACGAACCTCACCTAAGTAGCAAAAACGTGCATCAACGGTATCAAATACTTTACAGATAAAATGGTCGGAAACCAAACTTTTTAGGTTCGTTCCTCCCACTACGGTAAAGTAGCCGGAAACGTGCTTTTCAGTTTCCGTTGAATGAAACCAGGTGGTAATCCAGTTAATTTCATCAAAAACTTGTTGGTGTGTTTTAGTCCATAATTTCTGGTTTTTTAGAGAACCACAAATAAATACAGAAATGGGTGAACTATTTTCATTATAAAAGAGCTCATTCAGGGACTCTGAAAATTCTTGAAAATCGCTTGCCGCAATGTTTTTGAAATACAGATAGGAAAGAGATGCATTGAAAAAGGGAATTTTTTTTTGCAGAATGTTATTATTCATAGCACTATATTTTGATCCTCTAAGTTACAGTTTTCCCCTATAATTTTCAACTCCCCTTTTTCAAGGGTTAACCTTGAAATTACAATTGAACCGGTAACCAGGCAGGTAAAATGCTTTTGTGTTCCGGTATTTTAAAGCGATAAGCTACCACCAGCTGAAACCGACCGGTCGAAAATCCCAGATTTGTATTTTCCACCGGCGAGGGCGTTTGCGAAAGCAGGTTGTTAAAGTTAAAGCCGGCATAAAAAAGTTTGCTGTTGTATCCTATTCCTGCACTATTGAGTATGGTCAAATTTAATCCGGATTTTGATATTGCCGCCTCGTTTACTGGGGTTATTGTGGTTTTACCAAATGCAATTCCACCTACAACTGAAAAATTGAAAAAAAAGTGTTCTTTTAAAACATAGGTAAATGCATAACCGCCTTCAACGCCCATTTTAAATAAGCTGGAATGATTGAAATCTACCCCTTTGTAAAAGTTGGTATCTGAAATATTTGTGGGAATAAATGAAGAATCAGCACTGATTTCATTCCGAATAACTGTTCCCCCTGCTAAAAAAGAACCTGCAGTTTTTTTCTGCCATTCTTTTTGCACAAACGAGGCTTTATTCGAATACTTTTCGGAATTAAAAACATAAGAAAAGCCAACTCCAAATGTATTAGTGGTTATATCGTTTCGTATATAATTTGAATTTTCTGACCAGTCATCAATCAATTTCGAACCATTTTCCAGATAATAACCCGAATAAATGCCTGAATATAAATTTACGGTTAATCGACGGAGATAGATAGCCGTTTGAAAATCAATTCTTCGATTATTGCCATAGATGGAATCAGCAGAGTTTTTGAAGCCAATACTCAAACTAAAATTAAGCCAGCGGTAAGCCGCACCAAACCCAATGGAATTACTGGGACTTGAGTTGTAATTTAAGGTTTGATTCAACGATGCATCGTTAATTTTGAAATTGGAATACTTGTTTGTTAGAAGAATTTTAAAGGTCAAGTATTCACTTAAAGGGTCGTAGTGCGCTGAATCTTTTGACTCTAAGAAATTTGTTTGCTCTAATTGCTGAGCCTCAACACTGCCAATAAAAAGGATAGCTATCAAGAATAAAAAAGTACGGCTCAAAACATACGACGTTTAGGAATGGTAGCTACAAAATCTTTTAAATAAAAAGGCTCAAAATAGGCTACATCAACAAATTCCTGACGAGTAAACGCTTCGTATGCTAACTTTGCCATGTATTTAGCCGATGGGTATATGTTTTCAATAAAGCGGGCGTTTGATTTTAACAACAATTCACTGCATTTGGCGGCCCCGTTTCCAAAAAATGCCACTTGCTGATTCGCTAATAGTTCATGGTATGAATCGGAATTAATTACTTCAGCAATAACACCGCGTTTTTCGGTTAAGTTGTATTCAAATAGTTCGCTATACACTTCCATCCTGCGGGCATCAATCATTGGGCAAAGTAGCAGGTTTGGATCATTCAAATTTTCTTTTGCCATTAGCGCCATGGCTTTCATGGTATTAACTGCAATTAAAGGCAGCCCAGCCGCATAGCACAAGCCTTTTGCTACCGAAACTCCAATGCGCAACCCGGTATATGAGCCCGGACCTTGACTCACTGATACTGCTTGCAAATCTTTGACTTTTATGTTATTTGCCTTCAACAGTTCATCAATAAAAACTGTCAACAGCGATGCGTGCGTTTTATCATCAAAACTTTCTTTGCTGCCAATAACCAAGCCATCAGAAGCTATTGCTACGGAGCATACCTGCGTGGATGTCTCAATGGAAAGAATGTAAGCCATTGTATATAAATTTCGGTGGCAAACTTACGAAGAAAAATAAAGTAATTATTAATTTTATGGGTTTCAAACAATATTTTAATAATTTTGTTTGACCTATAAATTATTGAATAACCAACTAAATTTTTATCTATGAAAAAAGTAAAAAAAATTATTTTAGGCCTTTTGGCAGTCACCATTCTGATGTCAACCACCGGATGTTATGGTTCCTTTTCAGTAACCAATAAACTTTATAAATGGAACGGTAGTGTGGGGGATAAATGGATTAATAGTGTCCTGTTTTTTGGTTTGGCTGTATTTCAGGTTTATACCTTTACGTTATTTGTTGACGGTGTAGTTTTAAACACAATTGAATTTTGGACTGGTTCCAATCCCATATCAATGAATGAGGGCGATTCCGATTCACAAACTGTGCAATCCGAAAATGGTACGTATGTTATTACCGCTACCAAAAACAAATTCCATATTGAACAAACGGTAGGGTTAAATGCCGGAAAATCAATTGACTTATTATACAATACCAATGAAACAGCCTGGTATGCTACTGATGGTCTTGAAACGGTTAAACTGGCTCAAGGCGATATTAATAACAATCAGTGGGTTAAAGTATTTTATCCCAATGGTAAAATGGAAGAAATAGCACTCCAATAAATTTCTAAAAGTATTGATGAAACTATATAAAAGCTGATGTGAATCAGCTTTTATTTTGCCCTTATTTAAATAGTAAACGTTGCTTTTTAGCCCCATTAATCACCAGTAATTGAACCCATTAAAAATGGAAAAACTTAATTTATCGCCTGCATCGGAATTAGCCTTGTCAAAAATTGTTCTTGGTTTATGGCGCCTGAATGATATTCCAGCCAATCAATTAGTAGAACTCCTGCATTATTCTGTTGATTTAGGTATTACTTCCTTTGATGAGGCTGATATTTATGGGGGTTACCGCAGTCAGGAATATTTGGGAAGGGCATTAAAAGCAGAACCTTCGTTACGTTATAAAATAGAGCTGATTTCAAAAGCAGGAATTGTTTTACCGGGTTCCGATTTTACAAAAAGGGGCATCGGATATTATAAAACAACCAGACAGCATATCACTCAGTCGGTAG